>DATBLU010000333.1:0-2526 GCA_036555205.1 Candidatus Deferrimicrobiaceae bacterium | reverse complement strand
CGGGCGCAAACAGGAAGAGAGACAGAGCCAGGCAGGATGCACGGCATATGGAAATAAGGCGGATGACGATCGGGGCGTTCCTCATGGGTTCTTTTCCCTCCCGCAGCGGTAGGGGTCGGGGGCTGGAGACAGGAGAAACAGAGGTGCCCTCTCTAAATTATCAGTTTAGGATGGATTCTTTGGCAATTCCACCGGTAAAGCAGCCGTGAACTTCCACCGGCGTACCGGCAACCGGCGTGCGGGAGACCCCTTCGAAGATCGTGAAGGGGGTCACCGTCACCGACTGGTTCAGCACCGAAAAGCCGCTTACGGTCGGATTCGCCACCGCGCCGATCAGCTGGGGCTCCACGTCGACCTGCTCGTAGCGGCCGGTGAGCGTCGTGGGCCCGAAGCTTCCACGGACCTTCACTATCATCCCCACCCGGATGTCCGATTCCACCGCCGGCGCGTCGTCGATGAACACGGAGTTGTCGGCGGCGACATTGTCGCTGCGACTGAACTGAACGCCGTTGACGATCACGCTTCCATTCCCGAGGAACATCCCGCTGCTAAGCGGTGCAGGCGGCAGCTGCCCAGGAACCGGCTCCGGCAAAGGATCGGGTTCGAGCACGGGATCGGGAACAGGATCCGGCACCGGATCGGGAACCGGTTCCGGCACCCGCGGCGGTCCTTCGGCGGGAGGATGCGATGACTGGGCGGTGCCTCCAGCACCGCCTCCTCCCCCGCCGCAGCCCGAAAGGAAGGCAATAGCCGTGAGGAGGGCGAGCGCCAATATGAAGCCCGATATGCGTTCCGCCTTGATTCCTGCGTTCGTCATGACGGCGCTCCGGCGGCCGGATAAAGCGTGTTCTTACCGGTGTTCTTCGAGCTCGACCCCCGACGACGGCGTGAAGGCCGCAGGGGGTCCCGGGGTGAACGGCTCTGCGCCCGTAACCGCATTGCGCGCAGCTTTTGCCCTCACCACGGAGATATTGTCCCGGAGCAGACTGAAGAACTTGGTCTTCGTGATCCGGAAGTTCGCAGCGTCCGCGAACTCGGACGAAAGGCCGAGCACCGGGTCGTCGCGGTCCTGGAGACCGGTGGTATCCACCGTGACCCCCAGTATGGTGATCGTGTCCGTTGTGCCGTCCGCGCCGGATCCGTGGGCGGAGACCGGTCCCTGGAGACGGCGGTTGGCGCTTGCCGGAAGGACGGTCACCCGTGTCACCGTGACGCTTGAAAGACTCGTGCCGGGCGGCGTCACCTCTCCGCCCACGTCCACATGCTGGCCCACCGAGGGGACCTGTCCGGCGGGGGCCGTGAAGGTGACCCCGAAGGGCGCAAGCGTGAAGTTCGATCCGGCCACGCTCGAGACATCTCCCTCCAAGGCGACGTTCTCCCGCCTTTTGAGCTCTATCTCCCGGGCCTGCAAGATCCCGCCGATCAGCCTCCCTTCCACTTCCACCGCGGTGGCCGTGAAGCTGTAGGAAATCCCGCCCAGGCGGGCCGCGAGGCGGGCGACCGAGGTCGCCTCGGTGGCGAAGTGCGAGTGCAGATGGCGGATTCCCTTTCGACGGGCCTCTCCGGCGACCAGCGCGGCGAAGAACACGGTGCGCGCCTCCTCCCCCGAAGCGGACGCAAGCTCCGCCCATATGGCCGGCGCATCATGCGCGGCTTCCCGCAGCATGTCCCAGAACCTGGAGAACCTGCCCTCCGCGGGGGGCAGGTAGGTGACCGGCGCCCGCACGCGGGCGAGGAGGTCCTGGAAGTGGCTGTCCACCGGCGGATACAGGGAATATATCTCGATCTCGAGCCCCGCCTCCTCGTGGGCGAGGATCTCGGTCACGATGAAGGTTTCCGAGTACCGCGGATAACGCTTCACCACGTATCCTATGCGAAGGGGGTCGTCAAACGACAAAGCGGACCACCTCCTCCTGCAGCCCCGTCAGGAAAGAAGAAAGCTCCATGTCGGAGAAAACCCTCCCCATCGCGGCCACCGCCGCTCCGTGCAGCGCCGCGAGAGGTCGATAGGCTTCGCGGAAAGAAAAACGTCCCGCGGGGGGCAGGACCTCTTCCAGCAGGCCGGGGATGCGCGCAAGCCCGTCGATGTCTATCCGGTCCCTCACCCTCGGAGAGGGCAGGTCACGGCCCAGCCATTCCGTCAATGCGCGCGGCGACAGTTCGCTCGGGGGAAGGAGGTCCAGCAGGCCCAACTCCTTCATGCGCTCGGCCCGTATCAGCTGCTCCGTGCGCGGACGGACTCGCGGCACGATCAGCGCGGGTTTTTCGAAGGAGAGCACTTCCCCGATCGTGTTGTAGCCGCCCATCGCGACTACCCGGTCCGCCCGCTTTAGCAGCGGAATCGGCTGGTGGAGGAACTCTATGACCCGAAGGCGGGGGCGGCTTTCCGAGTACCTGATGATCCGGGAGCGGTCCTTCGCGGGCATCATGGGCCCCGTCGATGCAGCGCCTCCAGCGCCGGCTCGAGCTCACCCATGGCCCCGCGGGGGACCTTGTCGACGATCAGCGCATCCGGCTTGAACGCTT
>DATBLU010000332.1:0-1724 GCA_036555205.1 Candidatus Deferrimicrobiaceae bacterium | reverse complement strand
GTCAGGGCGAGCTTGTCGCCCTTCTTCAAAGCTTTCCCGACCGCGGAGATAAATCCGTTCAGCGCCTTTTCCGCGACAGCCTTGCTGACGCCCGCCGAATCAGCCATGGAAGCAACCAGGTCCGCCTTCGTCATCTCCTGCCCTCCTTGAAAGATTTTTATCAGGTTCCCGATTGCCTCCGAGCCCGGCAGCCGGTAGATCCATCGGCAAAACTGTTTTTTTAATTAAGTCTGAAAGGAACTTTAGTGTCAAGGGAATTGTCAGACTGCAACGGGCTTGCGGCCCGTTCCCCCGGGGGCCATCAGCTTGATGAGGATCATGCCGGCGATGAAACCGCCGATGTGGGCCCACCATGCCACGCCTCCCGACAGGGCGTCGGCGCGCCCGAGCGTCAGCGCTCCGCTCAAAAACTGTATGACGAACCAGATGCCGATGAAGACGAACGCGGGAATCTCCACCAACGTGAAGAAAATGACGATCGGGAGCAGCGTGACGATCCGCGCGCGGGGAAACAGGAGAATGTAGGCGCCGAGCACGCCTGCGATCGCCCCCGAAGCGCCGACGTTGGGCACCATCGAATTCGACTGGAGGGCGATCTGAGCCATGAATGACAGCGCTCCGCAAAGGATGTAGAAGGCCAGGTACCGTCCGTGGCCCAGAATGTCCTCCACGTTGTCTCCGAAGATGTAGAGGAACAGCATGTTCCCTATCACGTGAAGCCACCCCCCGTGGAGGAACATCGCGGTGAAAGGCGTCACCAGCTCCGCGGGGTTGGAGGAGAACAGGTGGAGAAACCTGTAAGGGATGACTCCGTAAGCGTACATGAAATCGGTCACGGCCTCCCCGAGGGTGAACTGGTATATGAAGATTGCCGAGTTCAGCAGGATCAAGGCGTAATTTACGAGCGGCGTCCTGGAGGAGGGGATCGTGTCCCGTATCGGTATGATGGTGAATCGCTCCTTGCCCGGAAAGATTCAATATTAATGGTACAGTCGCCTTCCGGAATTGGAAAGGGGAAGGCGGCTGTTATAATAACAGTTTATGCCGAATAACCGTATCATCGCGGCATGCATCGCCCTTTCCTTCTTCGCGCACCTCGTGGTCATGGCCGTCGCCGCCATGATCCCGTGGTCGAAGCGCGCAGCCGAGAGCGTGATGGTAGTGGACCTGGCGGACCTTCCGCGGGCGCCCGATTTCCTCCCGCCCAAGCCCGGGATAATCCAGGGCGGGCGGCCGAAACCGATCGCGCCGCCCAAAACGGAAACGCGGGCCAGGCCCGAACCGAAGCCGATCAAGCCTCCCCGGGCGATGGAGGGCCGCGTGCCCGACCTTCCGGTGGATCCGGCGCTGCCGGCGGAGGAGCGTTTCCCCCAGGAAAGGCCCAAGGATGCGACCGCGGCGAAGAAACCGCCGCCGTCCGCCAAGACGCCGCCTGCCGCCTCTCCGGGAAGTTCCGGAAAACCCGCCAGGGACCTCACTCCTTCACTCGGAAAGATGGTCATGGCCATGGGCGAAACAGCCAGCCGCGGAACGGGAAACAGCGCGGGCAAAACGGTCGGGACAGGCGGCAAGCCGGGCGAAAAGGGGGGGATAGTCGAGGAAGGCGGAGAGGGGGCCCACCTGACCGCCCTCAACGCTCCCGAGATCCAGTACATATCCTACTTCGCGGGGATCAAGCGGAAGATAGAGCTCGTGTGGGGCTACCCCGCGGCGGCGGCGGGCGT
>DATBLU010000327.1:0-8343 GCA_036555205.1 Candidatus Deferrimicrobiaceae bacterium | reverse complement strand
TTCGGGTTCCCAGTACATCTTAAGCCTCCGGTCCCGTCACATCCTGCCTTCCGCGTCCAGGTCCCGCCCGAGGTAGGCGCGCTGCACGTCGCGGTTCGAGAGCAGGTTTTCGGCCGTCCCCTCCATGATGATCCTGCCGGTTTCCAGAACGTACCCGCGGTCGGCGATGGCGAGGGCCGCCCTGGCGTTCTGCTCGACGAGCAGGACGGTGTTCCCTTCGTCGCGAAGCCTCGTGACGACCGAGAAGATGTCCTTCATGACCAGCGGCGCCAGCCCCATCGACGGCTCGTCCATCATGACGAGCTTCGGGCGGGCCATCAGCGCCCTCGCGATGGCCAGCATCTGCTGCTCGCCGCCCGAAAGCGTGCCTGCGAGCTGGTTATCGCGCTCCTTCAGCACGGGAAATATGCCGTATATTCGCTCGATGTCGTCCCCGACCGCATCGCCCCGCTTTCTTCGGAATTGGGGGAAGGCGCCCAGCAATATGTTCTCCCTGACGGTCATGGGGCCGAACAGCTGGCGGCCTTCGGGGACGAGCGAGCAGCCGAGAAAAACTATCTTCTCCGGCGGAAGCCTGCCTATCTCCCTCGCGTCGAAGAGGATCTCGCCCGAGCGCAGCTTGAGAAGCCCCGAAACGGTCCGCAGGAGAGTGCTCTTCCCGGCGCCGTTGGCGCCTATGATGGTCACGATCTCGCCGGCGGCCACGTGCATCGTGACTTTTCTCAGGACCTTGAGCCTTCCGTATCCGGACTCGACGTTCCTGAGCCTCAGCATGCGGCTCTCACTGTACCTCCCCGAGGTACACCCGGATCACTTCCCGGTTCTTCTGGATGGCGAGGGGGCGGTCCTCGGCGATCTTCTCGCCGTAGCAGAGCACCACTACCTCGTCCGATACGGTCATCACAAGCGACATGTCGTGCTCCACGAGCAGGACGGTGATCCCCATGTTGCGGACTTTCGCGATCAGCTTGCCCATTTCCAGCGTTTCCCGCATGTTCAGCCCCGCCGCGGGTTCGTCGAGCAGGAGCAGCTTCGGCTCGCAGGCCAGCGCCCGGCCCAGCTCGACTACGCGCTGCTGCCCGTAGGCCAGGCTGGCCGCCTCGACCCGCGCGCTGTCGGCGATCCCTAGAAGCTCAAGGATCTCGAGGCTTTTCTCCCGGATCCGCCGCTCCTCGCTCCAAGTGAAGGGGAGGTTCAGCATCCCGGCGAGGAACCCTGCCCGGCCGTGGAGGTGCCGACCGACCATGACGTTCTCCAGGACCGTCATCTTCGGAAAGAGCCGTATGTGCTGGAACGTGCGGGACATCCCGAGGGCGGCGATCTCGTACGGCTGCATTCCCTGGACCGGCGTCCCTTCGAACACGATCCCGCCGCTGTCGGGCGGGAGGAATCCCGAGATCAGGTTGAACAGCGTCGTCTTGCCCGCGCCGTTCGGCCCGATCAGCGCCTTGATCGATCCCCTGGCGACATCGAAGGAGACTCCTCCCACGGCCTGCAGGCCGCCGAAGCGCTTGCTGACTTCGCGCACCGAAAGGAGGGTCACGGCGCTTCCTCATCGGCGTCGCCGGAGAACATCCTCTTCATGTCGTCGAAGAGATGCCGACGCAGCAGCCCATCGGGGGCGAACAGCATGATAAGGATGAGGATGGTGCCGAAGACGGCGTCGTCGAGGGTCCCGAAATACCCCCGAAGCGACAGGTAGTTAAGGACGAGGCTCATCGAAAGCGCGCCCCACAGGTTAGCCATGCCGCCGGCCGCCACGATCGCGACGTACCGAACCGACTTCATGACCGATGCCTCGGACGGCCCGATGCCCCCGTTGTAATGCGTGAGAAGGACGCCGGCCAGCGCCGCGAAGGCCGCGCTAAGGACGAACGTGTTCAGCTTGTAGCGCGCCGACGGGATTCCCATGGATTCGGCCGCGTCCTCGGCGCCGTGGATCGACGCGAGCGCCCTGCCGACGCGTGAATGGATAAGGTTCAGCAGGAAGACCATTCCAAGCGTAACCAGCCCCCACGCGATGTAGTAGTTGGGGACCCTCATCGAGGACTTGCCGGTGATTTCAAGGCCGGGAGCCAGGGGGAAACCCGGCACGTCCGAGATCCCGTCCGCCGCGCCGAGAAATTCCGTCCCCAGGGCTATGCGGTAGATTATGATGCCGAAGCCCAGGGTCGCCATCGCAAGATAGTGGCCCTTGAGCTTCAGCACCGGGCCTCCGACCAGATAGGCTATCGCGACCGCGGCGGCGATCGCGACCACGAATGCCAGCCAGGGATGAACGGTCAGGAGGCTGCCGCCGTAGGGATCCGGACGCCCGACTAGCGCCCCCGCCTTCGAAAGAAGCGACACGAAGGCTTTCCCCTGGTACGGAGTCAGGTCGCGCGTCGAAAGGAACGCCGACAGGTATCCGCCGATCGCGAAGAAACCGGCGTGGCCGATCGATATCTGGCCGGCATACCCTGTGAGCATGCAGAGGCCGACGACGAGCAGCGAATAGTACGCGGTCATGGTCAGCTGCGTCAGGTGGTAGGCGCTTTCGGTGAAATGGGTCGTCAGCTGGATCGCGACGATGATGCCGGCGAAGGCGGCGACCGGGAGGTATCGGGCGCGCATCAGAACTCCTTGAGCCTTGCCGCCTCGGCGCTGCCGAATATGCCGCTCGGTCGGACGAACAGGATAAGGAGGAGGAGGGAGATCGAGACCGCCTCCTTGTACGCGGCGGGCAGGAACCAGATGCTGAAGGACTCGAGGACGCCCAGTATCATGCCGGCGGCCACGGCCGCCATGCTGTTTCCGAGACCTCCCAGAATGGCGACGGTGAAGCCTTTGATGGCTAGCGGCGTCCCGCTGTCGTACTGGACGTACGTGATCGGGCACACGACGCAGCCGGCCAGTGCGCCGATGGCGGCGCTCAGCATGAACGACAGGGTGACCATGTTGCCCGCGCTGATGCCGCAGAGGCGGGCGGCGTCCCGGTTCGCCGAGCAGGCGCGCACCTGCTTCCCCAGCAGCGTGTAATTGAAGAAGGCGACAAGCCCCGCCACTGCGAGGGCGCTGACGCCTATGACCCAGAGGACCTGGGGGGAGATATATACTCCCCCGAGTCGAATGGAGGTCACCGAATCGCCGGTGAAGTAGGGAAGCGCGCGGACGCCCTCCCCCCAGACGTGAAGCGCCGTCTCGCGGATCAGGATCGATATGCCGATGGTTATGATGATCATCCGCAGCACGGAAGGACCGCGGAGCCAACGGATGAAGGTGATCTCGATGATCGCCCCGATGAAGAGCGTGGCCGCGACGGCGCCCAGGATGGCCAGGGGGAGCGGAAGGTACTGATGGAGCGTGACGGCGATCATCCCGCCCAGCATGACGAACTCGCCCTGCGCGAAGTTGATTATGCCGGTCGCGTTGTAGATGATGTTGAACCCTATGGCCACGATCGCGTAGATCGTCCCGTACGTGATCCCCGCCACGAGATATTGAAAAAAGAAGTCCAGGTGGTTCTCCTTCCATCAAGCGATCGGGAGTACCCGCTTCAAGCGGATACTCCCGATCGTCACGTCGCGTTTCTTCGTTACTTCTGCTTCAGGATGGCGAACTTCCCGTTCTTGACGACCAGCATCTCGAAAGCATTGATGTCGAGCCCGTTGTGGTCGGTCTGCGAGAAGTTGAAGACGCCCCCGGTGCCGACGACGCCCTTTAACTGCTCGATGGACGCCCTGACCGACTCCTTGTCCACGCTCTTCGACTTCTCGATCGCCTTCGAAAGGATTATGAACGCATCGTAGGCGTGCCCGCCGAAAGTGCTGCACTCCTCCCCCGCGCACTTGCTCTCGTAGTCCTTCTTGTACTGGAGGAGCACCGCCTTCTGGGGGTGCTTCTTCGGAAGCTGGTCGGCGATCAGGAGGCGCCCGGCGGGGAACATGACCCCCTCGGCCGCCGGGCCGGCGGCGTCCACGTACTTGATGTTGCCGAACCCGTGGCTCTGGAATATGGGCACCTTTATCCCGATCTGGCGCGCGTTCTTGATCACGATCGACTGCGCCGGCTCGATGGACCAGTTCACGATCGCCTCGACGTTCGCCGCCTTGACCTTCGTCACTTCGGCCGTCAGGTCGCTTGCAGCCTTGTCGTAAACCTCGTTGGCCAGGATGGTGATGCCGTTCGCCGGCGCGAGCTTCTCGATCTGCGCCTTCCCCGCCTGCCCGAAGCCGGTGTTGCTGGAAAGGACCCCGATCTTGGAGATCTTCATCTTCTTCATCTGCTGGAATATCTTGAGGATCGCGTCGCTGTCCTTCTGCGGGGTCTTGAACACGTACTTCGCCACGGGATTCACGATAACTTCGGCCGCGGCGCACGACAGCAGGATCGTCTTGCTCTCCTCCGCAAGGCTTTTTATCTTCATCGTCTCGCCGCTCGTCGAGGGGCCGATGATCGCGAAAACCTTGTCCTCCTCGATCAGCTGCTTGGCGAACGAGAACGCCTTTTCCGGGCTTGCGCCGGAATCCTTGATTATCAGCTCGACCTTCCTTCCCTTGATGCCCCCCTTCTTGTTCGTATCCTCGACCAGCATTTCGAGCGTCTTAGCCTCGGGCGCCCCCAGGAACGACGCCGGGCCGGTGACCGAAAAGATCGCCCCGATCTTGATCGGCTCCGCCGCCTGTCCCAGCCCCGCGGCCATCAGAACCGCCGCCACGATTCCAAGCACTATTCCCCTTCTGTTCGTCATCTCCCCTCCTCCTTGGGTTTTTTTACAGCGCGTACACTTCCTCTCCCTTCAACACGCGGACCCCGGCGTCGAGCAGCACCCGTATTGCCTTGTCCAGCTCGTCGAACCGGAAGATGATTATCGCGTTGTCCCCGGACCTCTGCACGAATGCATACATATATTCCACGTTGATCCCCGCCGCGTCGAGTATTTTCAGGATGCCGCCCAGGCCCCCGGGCTTGTCGGGCACCTCCATGGCGATCACCTCCGTCTTGGCCACCGTGAACCCGCTCTCCTTGAGGACCGCTTTCGCCCGGTCGGTGTCGTTTACGATCAGGCGCAGGATCCCGAAGTCGGCCGTGTCGGCGAGCGACAACGCCCGGATGTTGACGCCCGAACGCGAAAGTATGCCCGTCACCTCCGCAAGCCGGCCGGACTTGTTCTCAAGGAAAATGGATATCTGCTCAACCTTCATGCTCCCCTCCTCACAGCGAAGCTGTAATGGTTCGGTTCGGAAAAAGAGCGTTGCACCGAGAGCGTCGATGCGCCGGTCCGGCGAGGCGTGTGTCCGAAGCGTACCGGATGGTACGGTGAGGACGCGCAACGAAGCCGGGCCGGATGCAGCGGCGCTCGAATGCAGCTATTTTGACGAATCGAGCCATTACAGCTTCCTCTTGTCGATGACCCTTTTTGCCTTCCCTTCGCTGCGCTGTATCGTCTTGGGCTCGACGAGCTTTACCTTGCACGAAACACCCAGCAGGTCCTTTATGTCGTGCTCAATCCGGCGGGAGAGCCCCTCCAGCCCCTTGATCCTGTCCGTGAATATCGACTCGTTGACCTCCACCTGGACCTCGAGGACGTCCAGGGACTCCTCGCGGGAGACGATGAGCTGGTAGTGCGGCTCCACGCCCTCGACGTCCATCAGCACCGCCTCGATCTGGGACGGGAAGACATTGACGCCGCGGATGATGAGCATGTCGTCCGTCCGCCCCGATATCCTCTCCATGCGGACCAGCGTGCGGCCGCATGAACATGGAGTGGGGATCAGCCTGGAGATGTCCCGGGTCCGGTACCGGATGACCGGAAACGCCTCCTTCGTCACCGTGGTGAAGACCAGCTCGCCCGTCTCCCCGTAAGGCATGGCGTTGCCCGTTTCGGGGTTTATGATCTCCGGAAGGAAATGGTCCTCCGAGATGTGGAGGCCGTGCTTCTCCTCGATGCACTCGGAGGAGACGCCCGGTCCTATGACCTCGGACAGTCCGTAGATGTCGAGCGCGCTGATGTTGAGCTTTTTCTCGATCTCCTTGCGCATCGATTCGCTCCACGGCTCGGCGCCGAACATGCCGCACTTGAGCTTGAGCGCGCCCGGTCCGATCCCCTCCTCCGCCATGACCTCCGCGATGTTGAGCGCGTAGGAAGGCGTGCACATGAGAATCGTGGACCCGAAGTCCTGCATGATCATGATCTGCCGCTTGGTGTTGCCGCCCGACATCGGGATAACGGTGGCGCCGATCTTTTCGGCGCCGTAGTGCGCGCCCAGCCCGCCCGTGAACAGGCCGTATCCGTACGAGTTGTGCACGACGTCGCCGCTGGTCGTCCCGCCGCAGCAAAGCGTGCGGGCCATCAGCTCCGACCAGGTGTCGATGTCCCGCCGGGTGTACCCGACCACGACCGGCTTGCCCGTCGTCCCCGACGACGCGTGGATCCGGACGACCCGCTCCATCGGCACGGCGAACATGCCGAAGGGGTAGGTGTCCCTGAGGTCGTTCTTGTCGGTGAAGGGAAGCTTCGCAAGGTCGGAAAGCTTGCGGATGTCCCCGGGCCTGAAACCAGCTTCCGCCAGCTTCGCGCGGTAGAACGGGACCGTGGCGTAAACGCGGTCGACCTGCTCACGGAGGCGCTTCACCTGCAGCGCCTCCATCGCTTCGCGAGGCAGCGTCTCGAACTCGTCGTTCCAGATCATCCGTTCCCCTCCATGCGGGGTCGCCGCAACGCTCCCCCGGCTGGTTTTACCGTCTATGTCCCCGCCGCCGGCAGCAGCCCCCGCCCGGCGCGGAACGCCTTGACGTTCACCTCCACTATTTTTCCCGGCAAGGCGGCGCGCAGCGCCTCGATGTAGGCCTCCTCCGCAAGCGGCAGGAAGCGGGAAGCCGCGCCCACCATCACGATGTTTACCGCCCGCACCTCGTGAAGCGACAGCGCCGCCGCCAGCGCGTCGACCACGAACAGGTTCGGCGTGAACCCTTTCAGCCTGTCCTCTATCCGCGCCGGGTAGGGCTCTTTCCCCATCGTCACCGACGGGGGGAGTATCTCCTGCGCGTTTACGAGCGCCGCGCCGCCGGGCTTGAGGTAGTGCGCGAACCGCAGGGCCTCCATCTTCTCGAAGGCGACCAGCAGGTCCGCCTTCCCCGGCTCTATCAGCGGGGAGTGGACCTTTTTCCCGTACCGCAGGTGCGTGGTGACGGCCCCTCCCCGCTGGGCCATGCCGTGGACCTCGCTCTTCTTCACGTCGTGCCCCGAAAGCAGGAACGCCTCGCACAGGACCTCGGAGGCCAGAAGTATCCCCTGCCCGCCGACGCCCGCGAGAAAAACGTTTCCCGCGAGTGCCCCGTTCAATCCTTCCTCTCCAGGATCGCCTTGAACTTGCACAGGGGAGGGCACTGGTTGCAGCCGTCGCAAAGGAGCGGATTGATCCTGGCCATCCCCTTCTGCGCGGGCTTTTTCCCGGCCGCCACGGCCTCCTCCGGGGTGAACGGCACCCACTCTATGGCCGGGCAGCCCAGCTTGCCGCACGCCTTGCACCCGGTGCACATCTCCGGGATCACTTCGTAGACCGGCCGCTTCTTTTTCCTGTGGTCGGGCAGGAGCACGCACGGCGCCTCGGTGATGATGACTGACGGCGCTTCGCGCGCCAGCTCGCGCCGCAGGACCGCCTCCGTCTGCGCCATGTCGTGCGGATTGACCGTGTACACGTGCTCGACGCCGACCGCCCGGCACAGCCCCGGAAGGTCCAGCCGGTGAGTCGCCTCCTCCAGGAGCGTCAGGCCCGTCGCGGGGTTGTCCTGGGCGCCCGTCATCGCGGTGGTCCGGTTGTCCAGGATGATGACCGTGGTGCATCCGCGGTTGTAGACGATGTCGATCAGCCCCGTGATCCCGGAATGGATGAAGGTGGAGTCTCCTATCACCGCGACCACCTTCCCCTTCGCCGCCTTCCCCAACGCCTTTTCCATCCCGAACGCGTTTCCGATGGAGGCGCCCATGCAGACGCAGGTGTCCATTCCTCCCAGGGGCGGCAGCGCGGCAAGGGTGTAACACCCGATATCCCCGGCGACGGTCACTTTAAGCTTGGAAAGGGCGTAGAACAGCCCACGGTGAGGACATCCCGGACACAGGCTGGGAGGCCTGGAAGGCACCGCTTCCGGTGGGCGCACCGGCGCGCTGCCTCCGGCTATACCCTCCCGGACGATCCTCGGGTCGAGCTCGCCGACGATCGGTATCCGCTCCTTCCCCTCCACCTTGATGCCTAATGCCTTGACGTGAGTTTCGATGTGGGGGTCCAGCTCCTCCACGACGACGAGTCGGGCGACCCCTTCCGCGAATTCACGTATCAGCCGCGACGGAAGCGGATGCGCCAT
>DATBLU010000322.1:0-5745 GCA_036555205.1 Candidatus Deferrimicrobiaceae bacterium | reverse complement strand
GATCTTGGCCTGGCGCGGCGCGAATACGAGGCGGCGCTGCGCAAGGACGGCAGGTCTTTCCAGGCCCGCGTCAACCTCGGCAATGTCTACCTGGCCGGCAAGGATCACTCCAAGGCCCGCGACGAATACCTGAGGGCGCTCGAGCTGCGGCCGGGGGACGCCGAGGCGACGAACAACCTTTCCTGGGCCGCCGTCCTGTCCGGTGAAGGCATAGACGAGGCCCTGGCCCGCATGGAAGCGGTCGTCTCCGCGCCGGGCGGCCGCAATGCGGCCCTGCTCGACACCCTGGGCGTCCTCCGGATGCACGCGAACAAGCCGGAGGAAGCGGAAGAGGCCTTCGCCCTCGCCGAAAAATATTGCATCGAACCGGATTCCACCCAGGGCGGTAGCGCGAATCGGGCCTCCCCATGCACGGAGGAAGTACGCCGGGAAATCGGCGAGCACCGCCGGGAGCTTAAGAAAAGATTCCCATCGCCCGCACCGCCGCTCCCTTTGATAAGATAAGCGAAAAAAGGAGCGTCGCCTGTTCCCTCCAATACACCCGGAGTTGAGGTTCCACAACTACGCCTCGTTCCTCCGGCGCCGGCTGGGCGGCCCGGCCGCAAGAATAAGCGTGGACGCGGGCTTCACCTGCCCTAACCGGGACGGCACCCGCGGCACGGGCGGCTGCCTTTATTGCAACAACGAATCCTTCACGGAAGGTGTATTTTTCCCCGGCCTTCCGGTGGAGGAGCAGGTTCTTCGTACCATCGCGTCGCATGCCCGGCTCAAGGCTTTCCGACACCTGCTGGTCTATTTTCAGCCGTTCACGAACAGCCACGCGTCGCCCCGGGAGCTCGAGCGGACGTATCGCGCGGCGTTCTGCCACCCGGATATCGTCGGCATCGTCGTGGGGACCAGGCCGGACTGCCTGGGGCCCGGAGTCCTGGACGTACTCGGCGGCATCGCGAGAGATCGGTACGTATGCGTCGAGATCGGCCTCCAGTCGGTCTCCGACGAAGTTCTCGCGGGGATCAACAGGGGGCACACCGTGCAGGAGTTCACGGAGGCGGTGGCGGCGGTCCGGCAGCGGGGGATAGACGTCGCCGCCCACCTGATCTACGGTCTTCCCGGGGACACGCGGGAGAACTTCGTGGCGGCTGCCGGCATGCTTTCCGCTCTGGATGTGCAGGGGGTGAAGCTGCACCACCTTCACATCGTCTCGGGGAGCGGATTGGAGGCGCCGTTCCGGCGTGGCGAGATACGCGTGCCCGAATACGGAGAATACGTCGCGGCCTGCACGGACCTCCTGGAACGCCTCTGCCCGGAAGTCGCGGTGCTGCGTCTGATGGGGGCCGCCCCCACGAAGCTGCTGCTGGCGCCCGTATGGAGAAAGGGGAGCCGGGAGATGTCCCATGACGTGGCCGCCGAGCTTCGGCGCAGGGGGACATGGCAGGGATCGCTGCGGGAGGAGAGATCATGAGCGGCACCGAGAAGGAGTATCTCCCCCATTCGTCGGGGTGTTTCCTGTGCGGAGACGAGAACGCCTGCGGCGTGCGCACGAAGTTCTTCGTGGAGGGGGACGCCGTGTGTTCGCGGATCAACCTGCCGCGCCACGTCAACGGGTACAAGAATATCGCCCACGGGGGCGTGCTTGCGGCGCTGCTCGACGAATCGATGGGATGGGCGGCGACGGTATTCGGCGGATTGCGCCGGATGTACCTGACGGGGGAGCTGACCGTAAAATACCTCGCGCCGGTACCCGTGGGAGAGGAGATCGAGATCAGGAGCAGGTTGCTCGAGGACGCCGGGCGGATCGCCTACAGCGAGGGTGAGATCACCTGCGGCGGGATCGTCTGCGTCCGCGCTCGCGGCAAGTTCCTCCCCATGAGCCGCGAGGCCACTTCCGAGGTTGTCCCGTACCTGAAATTCGGGAATTGCAAAACATACCGGACGCTTTTCAGCGATAACGAGGAGGCGAAATGAAGCGCGTGTTGGGGATCCTCGGCTCGCCCAGGAGGATGGGGAACTGCGAGTTGGTCGTCAAGGAGATCGCGGCCCGCCTTCCGGAACCGGTCGAGCTGTCGATGGTCCGGCTCGTCGACAAGGACATACGCGCCTGCAAGGCGTGTTACCGGTGCCTGACGGGTGACTGCCCGCACCAGGACGATTTCAGCGCGGTCCTTGACGCGATCGTCGCCGCGGATGGATTGATCGTGGCGGCTCCCGCATACCTTCTCGGAGCGCATTCCTCCCTTCAGCGGTTTCTCGACCGGGGTCTTCAGTTCTTCCGGCGGATCGACGCGCTCTCCGGAAAGCCGGCGGTCGCGGCGGCTCTTGCGGGCGTCATCGACGGCGAAGGGTCGTCGCTCCTCGGAGTGGAAAACTTCATACGCGGCATGGGGATGGAAGTAAAGGCCCGCGCGGTCATCCACGCGGCGCTTCCCGGCGAAGCGATCCTCTCGGCGGAAGGGAAGGCCGCCGCGGGGCGGCTGTCCGCCGCCCTGTTCGCGGCGCCGCAGCCTCCGGAGATTCCCTCCTGCACCCGGTGCGCGGGGACGTATTTCGAGTTCCGGGGAGGGGCCCGCGTCTATTGCCTGCTTTGCGGCGCCAGCGGCGTCGTGTCGACGGACGGAGACGGCGTGCGGCTTTCGACCGTCGCGCCCGTCCACTCGTGGCGCGGCCCCGATGGGAGAAAGACGCACGGCGAGTGGCTCATAGGGATGAAGGAAAAGTTCCTCCGCGACCGGGAGCTATTGAAAAACGCCGCCCGGGGTTACAGCGGGGGAACCTTCATCTGACCCGGATCCTCACGGTGTAGGCCACCACTTCCCTGGAGAGCCCCGCGGGCAGGTCGTTCCAGCCGTGCAATCCCTCCGCCGGAAGGGTCCCCATCTTCGAAAGCTCCGCGAGGAACGGCTTCGCCGATTCCGCCGGCAGGTGGACGATCATGGTATCGGTCTCCGCCTCCGGGGCGACGGTGCGTTCCGGCATGGCCTGCGGGCTACCTCCGAGCCGCATCGCCGCTGCGGCGATCCTCTCTTCCATTCCAGGGCGATTCTCGCCGGCCACCTGGATCGTCACCTCTCCCCCGGATGCTACCGGCCGGGCGACCCTCGACAGCTTGCCTGCCGCGGAGGGGGGCTCCATCTTCTGCGGCAGCGCGACGGCGGGTGGGGGTTCGATCTTCTCGCCGGCGGTGCTCGCGAGCTGGGCCGGCACCGCGGGGAGGGCAGGCGGCGCCTGGGAGGCCGGCTGCGGCGATTGCAAACCGGCATGATCCTGCGAAGCGGCTTCACGGCGCGGACCGGACTGCGGAGGAAGAGCCGCCTTGCGCGCCTTCTTCTCCGCAGGCTCGGCCGCCTCCATCTTCTTTCCCGCCTCGGCGGTGGAAGATGCTTCCATCCGCGCGGAGGGAGGAGGGGCGATAATCTTCGGAGCCTCCTCCTTCTGTGCGTTGTACACCAGGAGGAAGAGGAGAACGGCCGCCGCCGCTTCCAGGGGGATCTTGATGTGTGCGGGCAGAAACAGCCTCTTCCAGAGAGGCGCCGCCGGCGTTTCCTCACGCGCGATCCCGCGACGTATCCCGTCAAGCAGTTCAGGCGGGGCGTCCGCCGGGGGCAGCCCGCGCAGAAGCATCAGGGTCTCTTCAAGCCCCTCCTTCGCGGCCCTGCACCGGAGGCAGTCCTGCAGGTGGGCGTGCATGCCCCCTCGCACGCTTTCATCAAGAGAGTCTTCCAGGTAATCGGATAAAAGGTCTTGTACCCGCCCGCAGTCCATAACCGTACCCCTCATACCACCGGGGCGAGGATTTTCCTCAAGGCCATCCTCGCCCTGTGAAGCCTGGATTTCACCGTGCCGACCGGGATCCCCGCCATGGCGGCGACTTCCTCGTACGTGAATCCTTCCACGTCCGAAAGGAGAAGGAGCCATCTGGAGTCGGGATCGATGCGCCCCAGCGCTTTCTCGAGGATCCTCGCCATCTCCCGGTTTTCGGCGATACGGTCCGGCCGGCCCTCTTCGGGGGCAGGCGGCTGGAAGGGCGGCTCGCCGCGTTCCGCCGAATCCGGAAGCACCACCTCCCGCGCCGCCAGGGAGGATCTCTGGCGGATGCGGTTCAGGCACCTGTTGGCCGCGATCTTGAGCAGCCAGGTGGACAGCGACGCCTCTTCCCGGAACCCTCCCAGGTTCCGGTAGGCCGAGAGGAAAACTTCCTGCGCTACGTCCATGGCCTCCGTCCGGTCGGACAGCATCCGGGCGCAGAACGAGTACACCCTGTCCTGGTGGGCAAGGACAATGGCATCGAAAGCCCCAGGTTTGCCCTGCCGGAACGCCTGCAGCAGCAGGTCCTCCGGCCTGGCTTTTCCCCCGTTCGGGTCCACGCCGACTCCCGAATTCTATGACATCCGCGCGGCGGGTTCTGTTCCTTGAAGCGCCGCTTGATTTGTTTATTGTACTGTACGGGAGGTTGCGGGGGCCCGGGACTTTAATGTATTTTAGTCTTGCAAGGGCGAAACTGTGTAAAGTCCTGCAATATCCGATCGGAGGTCTATAATTGTCCGGCCAGGCGATTTTATTCGCGTCCCTGTCCCTGGCTGCCATCGCTTTGGCGGTGGCGCTGGTGTTGACGCTCTTGCAGCTCCGCAGGACGATCGACCACATGGAACGTCGCGTGGACGAGGCGATACGCCAGTTCGAGATGACCGCCGAGGACCTTCGGAAAACCAACGCCGTGGTGCGGGAAATCCTCATTCACGCCGAGAGAGGCGCCGCGAACGTTGCGGACGTGACGGAAGGGGTCCGTGGATTCAGAAAAACGCTGGACGCGGCAACCGCGGTCATGCAGTTCGCCGTAGTCCCCGTTCTGGGAAATGTGGCCGGCGGGCTGGCCGGTGTGAAGGCCGCCGTTTCGCATGTCGTGAACCGAATAGGTCGAAGGGAGGGCAGCCATGAGTGACGAAAGATGTTGCAACGGCAGCGGAGGAGTATTCCTCGCGTTCCTTGCCGGAGGACTGATCGGCGCGGGGCTGGCCCTGCTCTACGCGCCCGTCTCCGGAAAGGAAGCGCGGGAGAGGATCTCGGGCATCGCGGGAGATCTGCAGAAAACGGCGGAGAGCTGGTCCGGCGACCTGAAGCAGAAGGTCGAGTCCTTCATCGATGAGGAGAAGTCGGTCATAAAGGCGGCATACGACGCCGGCCGCGAGGCGATGGCCAAGGAGAAGGCCAAGTTCGAAACCCCCGGCTGAGGCAGGCAGGGCCGTTCTCCCCTCATCGGTTCACCGCAAGGAACGTCCAGCCGTATTGCAAGGGGAGGGGGTTTCCCCCTCCCCGGCTCCTACACTCGTGTTGATTTCCCGAATGCGATGTTTCGCCGGTCAGGAAACATCTCCCCGCGCGAGCCGGAAGGCAGCGGTCAATGCGAAGAACGCCGACGCGAAGAGCACGATCGTGGCGCCGGTGGCGGTGTCCAGGTGGTACGAGGCGGCGATCCCCGCGATCCCGGATGCCAGGGAAACGGCGATCGCGATCCAGAACGCTTCGGCCGCCCCCCTAGCCACGTTGCGCGCGGCCGCGGCGGGGACCACGAGAAGGGCGGTGACAAGCAGGATCCCCACGGCCCGAATCGCGGTAGTCACCACCAGCGCGACGACGAGGGAGAAGGAGATTTCGAGCATGCGGCCCCGGACGCCCAGGCTGCGGGCGAATCCCTCGTGCACTCCCAGGAGGAGAATCCGGTTGAACGCGAAAAACAGGTAGACGGCGACG
>DATBLU010000308.1:0-5613 GCA_036555205.1 Candidatus Deferrimicrobiaceae bacterium | reverse complement strand
GTCATCAACAACCGCAACCTCGTGCGCGTCGGGGAGCGGATAGGGGTCCCGGAGTCGCTTCGCACCGACCCGTCCGTTCGGCGCAAGGGGGGCGGAGTGACCCGCAAGATGGTCGCGGACGCCGTGGAGGCGATCGCCGGGGCGATCTTTCTGGACGGAGGGTACGCGAAGGCAAAGGACTTCATACTGACGCATTTCTGGGAAGAGAAGCGCGTGGTGGAGCTGGTATCGAAGTTCGACGCGAAGAGCCGGCTCCAGGAATGGTGCCAGAAGAGGAAAAACCCCCTGCCCAAGTACCGGCTGGTGGAGGTATCCGGCCCTGCGCATTCCCACACGTTCACTGTCGCGGCAAGGCTTTCCGACGGCACCGAGGCGTCCGGAAGCGGCTCCACCAAGAAGGAGGCGGAGATGGAGGCGGCGCAGCAACTCCTGGCCTTCCTCGAGAACGGGGAAGACGACGGATGAACGGCGGGAAGAAATCGGGTTTCGTCGCCCTTCTCGGAAGGCCCAACGTCGGCAAGTCCACGCTCCTTAACCGCATCCTGCGCGCCAAGATCGCCATCGTCACGAACAAGCCCCAGACCACGCGCGACAGGATCGCGGGTATCTTCACCGGCGAGAAGGGCCAGATCGTCTTCCTCGACGGGCCCGGCATTCACCGGCCCAGGAAAGCCCTGAACGTCTACATGGTAAGGACGGCCGAGCGCATAGCGTCGGAAGCCGACGTCGTCGTCCACATGGTGGACGATCGACCGGGCGATTCAGGAGAGGAAGAAAGGCTGGTCCGGGGAATACTTTCGAACGTGAACGTCCCCCGCGTGCTGGTCGTGAACAAATCGGACCGCATGGGGGAAGCGGTGGCAAGACTTCGCATGGCGTCCCTCATGGAGTCGGGGCTGTACAGGGAAGGGCACGTCGTGTCCGCCACGAAAGGGCACGGGGTGGACGCCTTCCTTTCCGCTGTCTACTCGCTGCTGCCCGAGGGCCCGGCGTACTACCCGGAAGAGGACCTGACGGACCTGCCCATGCGTTTCATCGCGAAGGAGATTCTGCGGGAAAAGCTGTTCAACGAGCTCTCGGAGGAGCTTCCCTACAGCGTCGCGGTGGCGATCGAGGAATACAAGGAGGATGAGGAAAAACGGCTTATCCGAATCCGCGCGGAGATATACGTAGAGCGGGAGTCGCAAAAAGGGATACTCATCGGCCGCGGCGGCAGGATGCTCAAAAAAATCGGCACGGAGGCGCGGCTGGAACTGGAGAAAGAGACCGGCGAGCGGGTATACTTGGAGCTGTTCGTAAAGGTCGTAAAGGAATGGAGCAGGGACGAAACGGTGCTTCGACGACTCGGATATGTCTAGGCCGGAGTTCACGATCTCGCTGGTGGGCCGCCCCAACGTGGGGAAGTCGACCCTGTTCAACCGCATAGCGGGGAAGCGGCGCGCCATAACCTTCGGGCTCCCGGGGGTGACCAGGGACCTTGTCTCCATGCCCGTCGAATACGACGGCAAACGCTTCAACCTGATCGACACGGGCGGATACATGCCCGGGAAGGAGGAGGGCGACCTCCTCTCCAAGGTGCGAGGGCAGGTCCTGCGCGCGATCTACGAGTCCGACGTGGTCATTTTCCTGGTCGACTCCCGCGACGGCGTACTTCCTTTGGACAAGGAAATCCTGCGCATGCTGCGCGAGCGGGAAAAGAAGTTTTTTCTCGCGGCGAACAAGGTGGACGCGCGAGCGGGGCGCGAGGGCCTGGACGAGTTCCACGAACTGGCCGCGGGCGCTATCTATCCGGTCTCCGCCGAGCACGGGACGGGGGTGGACAAGCTGCTTGAAGACATCGTCGCGCTCATCCCCGCGCAGGACGAGGCGCCGGCAAAAGAAGAGGTCGTCGCGAGGATCGCGGTCGTAGGGCGACCGAACGTCGGAAAATCGACCCTGATAAATACGCTTGCGGGATACGAAAGGGTGATCGCGTCGGAGGTGCCCGGGACGACGCGCGACGCCATCGACGTCCTCATCAAGTACGGCGGGGAGAGGTTCCTCTTCATCGATACGGCCGGCATACGCGCGAAACGCAAGACCGAGAACGTGCTCGAGAAGTTCTCGGTGCTTAAAAGCCTGGACTCCCTGCGGCGGTGCGACCTGGCCATACTCATGATCGACGGCCCGGAAGGGCTGACCCACCAGGACCAGCAGATACTCCGGTACATCCTCAACGAGGAACGCGCCGTGGTCGTAGTCGCCAACAAGGCGGACCTTTGGAAGGGCGAGGAGGAGAGAAGGAAGGGGCTGCGGGCCATCCAGGAAGGGCTGGGATACGCAACGTTCGCCGCGATAATCCCGGTCGTGTCGACCACCGGCAAGGGGATCCCCCTTCTGTTCAAGAAGATCGGCGAGGCGTTCGGATCTTTCCGGCAGCGCATCCCGACGGCGGTCTTAAACAAGATGGCGCACGCGTTCGTCTACTCCGTGCCCATACCTTCGAAGCAGGGCAGGAACCGCGCGCTCTACATGACGCAGATAGGCGTGATGCCCCCTTCGTTCGCGGTGTTCGTGAAGGAGAGGGTCGACGTCCCGGAGTCCTTCACCCGATACCTGCTGAACAAGATCCGCTCCCATTTCGGGTTCAACGGCTCTCCGATCCGGGTCGTCTACAGGGAAAAATGAGGCCTTCGTTCCGGCGCATCCGGGAGGTGCTCTCGGAGGGTACGGCCCATTTCCTGCGGAGCCACGGGTTCGTCTACAGCGCCGCGGTGGCCTTCAACCTGCTCCTTGCGTCCATACCCATCCTTTTCCTGGTCTTCGCAGCGGCCGCGGCCATCATCGGCCGCGACGAGCTGCCCTTCGCGACGCTGTCTTCCATATTGAGGGAGACGTTCCCCTACGGCGCGCGCGTCCTTGTGCCGAACCTTAAAAATCTGTTCGCGTCGGGCGCCACCTTCGGGGCCTTGGGAACGCTGCTTCTCCTGTTCGCCTCCTTCTCGGCGACGGACGCGGTGCAGACCTCCCTATCGGTGATGCTCGGCACCTCCCGCAAAAGAAGGTTCGTGCGGGGCGCCCTGTTTCACGTGTCTTTGGTCTTCACGCTTATCGTCCTTACGTCGGCGGTCATACTGGTCCCGCCGCTGCTGTCGGGGCTTGCCTATTTCACCAAGGGCCTTGCCGCGCATTGGGACGCGGCATTCCAGGCCATGATTTACGGGATCCGCGAGATGTTGCTGGCGGCGATGATCTTCCTGTCGGGGGTATTGAGCTACCGGTACCTGTCCCCGCGCCGCGCCAGGATTCAAAACGTTCTTGCCGGAAGCTTCGCGTTCCTTCTGCTCTTCTACGCGATAAACGGGGGTTTTCGGTTTTATATCAAGAGATTCAGCAAGTTGAATGTACTTTACGGTTCCTTGTTCAGCATCATATGTTTTATAATCGTTGCATACCTGTTCGCAGCCGCCTATCTCTTCTGCGCCAGCATTATCGGGACACTGGAGAAGAAGGAAGGGAAGGAAGACCTCCCCGGACGGGAACAAGGTGCAAGTGCCGATGGGACTGCTGGCGGCAATTGACATAGGGACCAACACGGTCCGGATGCTCGTCGCCGGGAAGGCCGCAGGGAAGATCCGTCCCGTCGAAAGGATGCGCAGGATCACCGGGCTCGGCAAGGAGCTGCGCTCCACGGGCATGATCGGGGAAAAGGAATTCCGCGATTCCATCCGGGCCTTGAAGGAGTTCCGCAAGGCGATGGACGCGCTTGGTGTGGACCGCTACCGCGCCTGCGGAACGGCGGGCTTGCGGGAGGCCGGAAACAGGGCCGAGTTCCTCGATGCGGCGAGGCGGGCGGGGGTGGCGGTGGAAGTGATCACCGCCGAGGAGGAAGCGCGGAAGACCTGGCAGGGAATCCACGGAGGGCTTCGCGGCGGCGGCAGCGTCGTCATGGACATCGGCGGCGGCAGCACGGAGTTCATCGCCGGGCCCGGCAAGGCGGAGTCGGTGAGCCTTCCGATCGGGGTCGTCGTGGCGAGCAGCCTGATTCCGGTTTCCGACCCGCCGCTGGAGTGGCAGATCCGGAACCTGCGCCATTACTTCTCCGAGCGGATCTCCTCGGGGACCGCATCGTGGAGGAGAAGGTTCAAGCGGATGATCGGGACCGCGGGGACGTTTACGACCCTTGCGGCGCTGGACATGAAGATGACGGTCTACAGGCCAGAGAAAATAGACGGATACGCGATGTCGCTTCAAAAGCTCGAAAACTGGGAAGGGCGGCTGACGAAGCTCACCGACGCACAGCGGCTGCGGCTGCGGGGTATGGAGAAGGGCCGGGAGCGCTATATCGTGCCGGGCGTCTGCCAGGCGGCCGCGGCGATGGAGATTTTCAAGGTGGACGAACTGATCGTAAGCGATGCGGGACTCCTGGAAGGGATCGTTCTGGGAATGCCGGCTTAATAAAAGGAGAGCGGGGATGAGCGTTGTGCTGGGGAAGAACGACGGCAGGGGGCTCGAGGAAGGGTTGACGTTCGACGACGTCCTGCTGCTGCCTGGAGAATCGAAGGTAATTCCGAAGGACGTGGACGTCGCCGTCACGCTGACTCCGGAGATAAGGCTTAACATCCCTTTGCTGACCGCGGCGATGGACACGGTCACCGAGGCCGACACGGCCATAGCGATAGCGCGCGAGGGGGGATTGGGGATAGTTCACCGGAACAACACCGCGGACGAGCAGGCTGCGGAGGTCGACCGGGTCAAGAAGTCCGAGAGCGGGATGATCATAGACCCGATAACCGTGGATCCGGACCAGAAGGTCCACGAGGCGCTCGACGTGATGAAGAAGTACCGGATTTCGGGGCTGCCGGTGACGAGGAACGGGAAGCTGGTCGGGATCCTGACCAACAGGGATTTAAGATTCGAGACGAACTTCGACCAGCCGATCTCGAACGTGATGACCAAGGACGACCTGGTGACGGTGCCGGTAGGGACCACGCTCGAGCAGGCCAAGGAGATCCTGCACAAGAACCGGATAGAAAAGCTGCTGGTGGTCGACGGGAAGAACAACCTGCGCGGCCTCATCACGATAAAGGACATCCTGAAGATCAAGAAGTACCCCTTCGCCTGCAAGGACGGCAAGGGGCGCCTGCGGGTCGGCGCCGCCGTCGGAGTCGGCGCCGGGTGGGAGGAGAGGGTCGATAAAGTCCTTAAAGCCGGGGCCGACCTGCTCTGCGTCGACACGGCGCACGGACATTCGAGAGACGTGATAGACACCGTCAAGTCGCTTCGGAAGAACTTCCCCCGCGTGCAGCTCATAGCGGGCAACGTCGCCACCGGCGAAGGAACCGAAGCGATGATCAAGGCCGGGGTGGACTGCGTGAAGGTCGGCGTGGGCCCGGGCTCCATCTGCACCACGCGCGTCATAGCGGGGGTCGGCGTCCCCCAGGTGACCGCGATCATGAAGTGCGCGGCCGTCGCGGAGAAGAAGGGGATACCGATCATCGCGGACGGCGGGATCAAGTATTCGGGGGACATCACCAAGGCGATCGCCGCAGGGGCGTCGGCCGTCATGATCGGCGGGCTCTTCGCGGGGACCGACGAAAGCCCGGGAGAGCTCGTGCTCTACCAGGGCCGTTC
>DATBLU010000305.1:0-10318 GCA_036555205.1 Candidatus Deferrimicrobiaceae bacterium | reverse complement strand
GTCCAACATGGCCTTGGTGAGCCGGATGTCCTCCGTGAGCACAAGGTATACGTGAACGGCGGTAAACGAGAGGAAGACCCACATGATGGTCGTGTGCCATATTCGGACCGCGACCGCCCCGCCGAACAGCGCGAGTACCGGGGCGAACGCCTCCGGCCAGTAAAGCGCGAATCCCAGCACCGTCTGCACGAAGGAAACGACGAACAGAGCGGCGTAGGCGATTTTCTGCAGGACGTTGTACTTGGCGTAGTCGGGCTTGGTCCTGCTAAGGAGCAGGTAGTACTTGAGGACCGGCCCGATTTCCCCCAGGTCGCCTGCGCCCGGCATCGCGATCTTGTTCTTGCCCAGCGCGAAGAAGAAGTAGACGTGGAGGACCCCCAGGAAGATGAACAGGTAACCCGAGACGAGGTGGACGAAGCGCGCCGTCTGCATCGTGCCGAACACGGAGAACCCCGGGTAGTGTATCTGGATCCCCGAAAGGACGAGGAGGACCGTGTCGGCCATGTGGGCCCAGTGGGCGAACCGCTCCACGCCGTCGTGCTTGTAGTACCGCTCCTCTGCCATCGGCTCCCCTCCCAAGCTTAAGCCTCCCCGGTCAGACGACCCGGAATTCCTTCACCTCGTTCGTGACAGGGTGGATGATGTGAACGGCGCAGGCGATGCACGGATCGAACGAGTGGACGACGCGCAGCACCTCGAGCGGCTTTTCCGGGTTCGAGACGGGCGTACCGACCAGCGCCTCCTCGATGGGGCCCCGGACGCCCTTGTCGTCCCGCGGTGAGGCGTTCCATGTCGTGGGGACGACGCACTGGTAGTTCTTCAGCCGGTGCCCCTCTATCACGTTCCAGTGGGCGAGCGCGCCGCGCGGGGCCTCCCACAGCCCGACGCCCCGGCCCTTCTCGGGGACCGCGTTCATCGCGTAGGTCCTGGTGTTCCCCTTCTTCATGTTCCCGATGAGCTCCCCGACCCAGTCGACCATGGCGTCGGCGATCATCTTGGTCTCCAGCGCCCGGGCGGCGATCCTGCCCAGGACCGACAGGAGCACCTCGGGCTTCCCCTGCTGGCCCAGGGCTTTCAGCGCCCCGTCCACCAGCCCCTTCACTGTAGGATTCCCGGACACGTAAGCGACAAGAACCCGGGAAAGGGCGCCGACCTCCATCGGCTTGCCGTCGATCCGCGGGGCTTTAAGCCACGTGTATTTCTTGTCGCCCATCTTGGTGAATTTGGGCTCGGTCTTGCCGTCCATCGGGTTCCGTTTCCCCGAATCGTCCGAGAACCACGAATAATCGACGAACTCGGTGACGTCCTTGGCCCCGACGTCCTTGACCTCCAGCTTTCCGCCGAAGATCGCCCCCCGGGGAAGCGCCCGTTTCTTCGGGTCGAACGAAGCGTCCTCGAAGACGCCCCAGGAGAGGTAGTTGCCGACCCCCTTCCCGATGCCTGCGTACTTCAAGTAATAAGGGGCGATCGCCAGCACGTCGGGGATGTAGACGGTGTCGACCCAGTGCTGGATCCGCTTCATCCGCCAGAGCACGTTGTCCAGCACCTCGACCGTCGGGATGAAGGTCGTCCCTCCCGGGGGCGTGCTCATGTGCATCGGCATCTTCCCGCCGAGCTGCGCGACTATCGTGGAGGCCTCCTTCTGCATCTCGAGCGCCTCCAGGTAGTGCGCCACAGCGAGCAGGTTCAGGTCCGGCGGAAGCTTGTACTCGGGATGGCCCCAGTACCCGTTGGCGAACGGCCCCAGCTGGCCGCTTTCGACGAACTTCCTGATCCGCGCCTGCACTTCCTGGAGGGACTTCTCCCTGGGGCTCGCCTTGAGCGCGGAGACGACGTCGACGTAGTCCAGCGCGTTAAGGTGATAGAACCACAGGATATGCGAATGGACGAACTGCCCGCCTTCGATCAGGTTCCTCACTATCCGCGCGTTGTCGGGCGGGGTGACCTTGAAGGAATCCTCAAGCCCCAGCGTACTCGTGTGCCCGTGGGAGACGGGGCAGACACCGCAGATCCTCTGGGTGATGAACCAGGCGTCGCGTGGGTCCCTTCCCTGGAGAATGATCTCGAATCCCCGGAACAGCGTGCCCGAGCTCCAGGCGTCCTTGACCTTCCCGTTCTCGACCTCCACTTCTATCCGCAGATGCCCCTCTATGCGGGGGATGGGATCGATCACGACTCGCTTGGACATAAGATCTCCTTGTACCGTCAGGTGTGTGCCGGGTTTACGGGTTCCCTTCCTTCTTCTGCTGCCCGCGGACCGCCTTGCCCACCGCGTGCCCCGCGATCGCCGCGCCCGTTGCGATCGCGATGCCGATCCCGATCTTGTCGGCGGTCAGATCCCCGTACGGCAGCGCCACGTTGGCCAGCTTCTCGTAGAACGGGGCGAAGTTGTCGGTCCACTTGTTCTCGGCGCATCCCACGCAGGGGGAGCCGATCTCTATGCACCACGACTCCTTCGAGTTCCAGCGCGTTTTCGGGCACTCTGCCCAGGTCTCCGGCCCCTTGCAGCCGACCTTGTACAGGCAGTAGCCCATCGCCTCTTCCTTCGACCCGAAAGTTTCCACGAAGTGGCCGGTGTCGAAGTGCGTGCGCCGCGGGCAGTTGTCGTGGATCTTCCGGCCGTAGAACATCTTCGGGCGGCCCTTGTCGTCCAGCTCGGGGACCTTGCCGGTCGTCAGGACATAGACTGCCGTTCCGACCAGCCACTCCGGGTTCACCGGGCAGCACGGCAGATTGATGACCTTCCCCTTCATGTTAAGCGCTTCGTCGACCCCCTTTATCTTGCTCGGGTTCGGCGCTGCAGCCGGGACGCCGCCGTCGACCGCGCAGGACCCGATGGCGACGACCGCCTTGGCGCTGCCGCACACTTCCTTGGCGATATCGAGCATCTCGCGGCCGCCGATCATCCCGTGGCCCGGGACGGTCGGAATCCCTCCCTCGACGATGCATATGTAGTCCTTGCCCGCAACCGCCTTGGCCAGCACCTCGTCGGCCTGTTTGCCCGCCGCGGCCATGATCGACTCGTGGTAGTCGACGCTCAGTATGTCGAGCACGAGATCGGCCGTGGAAGGATTGTCCGACTTGATGAACGACTCCGTGCACCCGGTGTCGCTGGCGAAGTGCAGCCAGACGACTTTCGGCCTGCCGGCGGCGGCCTTTTCCAGGGCACGGGCCAGCTTCGGCACGAACGCCTGCGACAGGCCGAACATCGCGACCGCGCTCCCCGCGATCTTCATGAAGTCGCGGCGCGTCAGGCCTTCTCCCCTTTTGGTCAGCATATCTTTTGCCTCCTCCGTGCGGGCATTCGGTGAAGCAAGGTTGCGCAAATAGTAAAAAACGATTCTATTATTGTCAAGGGATAAGAACGAAAGGGGAGTCCTGCGTCCTAATTACTTGATGTATATAAATAAATATCGATTTTAAGGAAACGTTTTAAAAATGCAGAATATTACTGAGGGTAAAGTGAGCTGATGATCCTGAATCATCCAGAATAAACGGTAGCTTGCCCCGTAAATTCGGCCTTCTTAAAAAGTATTGTGGTTATAAATGCATATTACGGCAAAAAAGGGTTGAACACACCTTTTTCGCAACAGCCCGTACTACGCGATCACGCCATAACGGGATCCGCCTGCATCATAAGATCTTCCCCTTCGATATTACCTTGCCGTTTACGTCGATTATATGAACGGCGCACGACAGGCACGGATCGAAGGAGTGGATCGTGCGCAACGCCTCGAGCGGCCTCTTGACGTCGGCCATGGGATTCCCGATGAGAGAGGCCTCGTAAGGTCCCCTCTGGCCTGCCGCGTCGCGGGGGCTGGCGTTCCACGTCGAGGGAACGACCGCCTGGTAGTTGGCAATTTTCTGCTTCTTGATGACGATCCAGTGGGACAGCGTCCCTCTTGGCGCCTCGTGGAACCCGAATCCCCGCTGTTCGCCGTCGGAAAACTTCGGCTGCGTGAAGATGGCCGTGTCCCCCTTGGCGATATTATCCACCAGCAGCTTCCAGTGCTTGAGCGCCATCTCCCCCAGCACCGCGCAGCGGACGGCGCGGGCGAGGTGCCGGCCGGGGGTGGAGTGGAGGACGGCGGGGGTGAGCTTCACGCCGGCTAACTTCGACGCCATGCCCAGCGCCTGGTTCCCCCACCGCTGCGTCGGTTCGTGGCCCGCGGCATACCCCATGAGGACCTGGGCGAGCGGGCCGACCTGCATCGGCTTCCCGTCGAACCGGGGCGCCTTCACCCAGGAATATTTCCTGGCCGGGTCGAAGTTCGTGAGCTTCGGCTCGGTCTCCTCGTCCCAGGGATGTTTCTGCCAGTCGCCGTCGTAATAGGAATGGGCGATGCTCTCCGATACGTTTTTCCTGAAATAGTCGTCCTTGAACGAGGCGATCGGCCGGTAGGTGTCGATTTTCCCTCCGAGGATCGTGCCGCCGGGCAGCTCGAAACGGGTCCCCGCGCCGTCAAGGGGCAGGTCCGGAACGGCAAGATAGTTCGTGACCCCCGAGCCGTACTTCAGCCAGTCTGCGTACATCGCACCGATGGCGCAGACGTCGGGAACGTAGACCTGCTGGACGAAGGCGGTCACATCCTCCATCAGGTCCTTGAACATGTAGAGCTTCGACATGTTCAGGGCGGACGCGTCGTCCAGGTTGATGGCGTTGGCGACGCCGCCCACGGCCAGGTTCTGGATGTGCGGCGTCTTGCCCCCGAGTATCGCCACCGCCTGGTTCGCCTTGCGCTGGACGTCGAGCGCCTGGAGGTAGTGGGAAACCGCCAGGAGGTTCACTTCCGGCGGGAGCTTCATCGCCGGGTGCCCCCAGTATCCGTTGGCGAAGATCCCCAGCTGCCCACCCTTCACGAACTCCGCCAGCTTCGCCTTGACGGCCGCCATCTCCTCCTTGCTGTTCCCGGGCCAGGGCGACAGGCTCTGGCCGATGGCCGCCGCCTTCGCCGGGTCGGCCTTGAGCGCCGAGACGACGTCGACCCAGTCGAGGGCGGAGAGGTGATAGAAGTGCACTATGTGGTCGTGCAGCGCGTGGGCGGTAATCAGCATGTTGCGGATGTATTGCGCGTTAAGCGGGATTTCCATCCCAAGGGCGTTTTCCACGGCGCGCACGGAGGCGATCGCGTGGACCGTCGTGCAGACGCCGCATATCCTCTGGGTGAACACCCAGGCGTCGCGGGGGTCGCGCCCTTTGAGGATGGTCTCGATGCCGCGCCACATCGTCCCGACCGACCAGGCGTCGGTCACGGCTCCGCCGTCGACCTCCACGTCCATCCGCAGGTGTCCCTCGATCCTCGTAACCGGATCTATGGTTATTCGCTTGCTCATCGGTTATCCCCCTGTTGCCGGGACGCTCACGCCGCCATGTCCCGTCCTGGGTGCGGCATGCGTGACGCCTCCGAGAATTGGAAAGGTTTTCACGATAAAGAGATAAGCCATGACTTCAAAGGCGACGAGGCCGAGGGTGACGAACATCTCCGGGATGGAAGGAAAGTAGGCCGCGTTCGGCGCCGGTTTGAACCCGACCAGGAACGCGTCGAACCGGTAGAGAAGCCCCGCGGTCATCATCATCATGGCGCACAGGAACTCCACCCCCGGGTTGTACCGGAAGCGCCGGAATATGAGCAGCACGGCGGGGATTACGAACAGGGCCATCTCCAGGAGGAACATGAAGCTGTAAAAGTCGAACCGGAAGATGAGCCCCAGTCGGCCGCGGAGAGCGAGGTCCCCGATGCGCACGACGAGGAAGGCGAACAGGACGACCACCATGGCGACCGAAAGGGGGGCCAGCAGCTTCGTCTCCCTCGGGAGCTTGAACACCTTGTCGGCCAGCGCCGTCTCGAAGACGACCGCCGCGTACCCCATCACGATGCAGGAGAGCAGAAACAGCAGGGGAAGCATCGGGGTGTGCCAGAGCTTGTGGAGCTTGTGCACCGCGATCAGCATCATCGAGCCGAGCGAGGACTGGTGCATCGTGGGAAGCAGGATGCCGAGCGCCAGGAGCGGGATCAGGATCTTGTTCAGCCATGGGTGGATCTTCAGCGACAGGTTTCGAAGCCACTGCCACGGCGCGTCCTCTTCCCACTTCTCCAGGAACGCTGGAGCGAGCTCGATCCACAGCACGACCACGTAGGTCATGATGCAGATCGCCACTTCGAGAAGGATGGAGTTCCTGTTCCAGTTCCACAGGAGCGGCACCTTCCACACGTTCCAGTAGCGCCCCAGGTCGATGATGACGGAGACTCCGGCCAGGGAATATCCCAGCGCGCTGGTAAGGATGGCCGGGCGAATGAGGTGATGGTACTTCCCCTTGTTAAGGACGTAGCAGAGCAGCGCCACGGCGTATCCGCCGCAGGCCAGGGCCGTCCCGACCACGACGTCGTAGGTGATCCAGATCCCCCATGGGTACAGGTCGTTCATCGCCGTAGTGGGCCCGAGCCCTACGATAAACCGCCAGATGAGGATCGCCACGCTGACGATGAAGACCGCGGCCGAGACGAGAAAGGTTCCGGTCAGGATCGGGCCCCCGACGGGGCGGAAGCGGGAGTTCATTTATCTCCCTCCTCTTCGCTGGACTGCCGCTTGCGGTTGCGGTAGATCACCAGTCCCAGGGCGCCGTAGATAACGATAGGGGCGACGAACCCCTGGTAGACGGCGTGCTGCAGGGTCTCGGACAGCTCGGGCAACGGCTGGTTTCCGATGTCGGGCAACCCGAGCTTCTCGAACGGTATACCCGCCGCGGAAAGGTAGAGCACCTGTGTCCCTCCCCCGTCCGTTTCTCCGTAGACCTTGGGGTAGTAGCGGCCGGGATCGGCGGCCAGGCGTTTCCTGGCGTCGGCCTTCAGATCCTCGAGCTTCCCGAAGATCACGGCCTCGCGGGGGCAGGCCTCGACGCATGCGGGGAGCTTCCCCTCCGCGAGGCGGTGACGGCACATCTCGCACTTGACGATTTTCGGGAAAGCGACGTTCCACTGGTACTTCGGAACGTTGAACGGGCACGCCATCATGCAGTAGCGGCACCCCACGCACATGCCGGGGTCGTAGGTCACGATCCCTTGCTTGTCCTTCCGGAAGGCGCCGATCATGCAGACGGAGACGCAGGCCGGGTCCACGCAGTGCATGCACTGCGCCTTCATATAGGAGATCTTGTCGCCCTCCCGGTACAGCTTGATCACGTTCTTCGTGTTTCCGGTGAGATCGTCCGGGGCGTCGTATATCGCCCCCATCTGCCCGCCCGGATCCGGGGGCAGCTCGTTCGCTTCCTTGCACTTCACCATGCAGGCCTTGCAGCCGATGCACCGGGTCGCGTCGTACAGCATGCCGACGGCGCCCGCCGGAGGCATTTTCCGTTCCCGGGCGAGCGCCTTCGGAACCCCCGTCACGCTCGTCGCTGCCGCGGCCGCCATTCCCTTGAGCACGGATCGCCGGGTGACGGACATGTCACTTTCCCTCCTCTTTCTCCTCCCCTTCCCCTGCCGCAGCGTCTTTCCCCAGCTTCCTGGCCGCCACCAGTCCTGCCCCGGCCAGGGCGCCGGCCACCAGGCCGGCGACTCCCGTCGCCGCGGGGCTCACCCCGCCGCGATCGGCGTGGATCGGGGGAAACGTATCGGGCGGCGTGGGACGGTCGATCTCTACCGTTGCGTGCAGAGGGATGCGGAATGCCACCGACTGCTCGGTGCAGCCGATGCACGGGTGGCCTATCCCGACCGGCCATGCGCCGACGACCTCGACGAAGTGCTGCTGGGAGCAGCTGGCGAGGGTCTTGGGGCCCTTGCAACCGGTTTTATATAGGCAATATCCCATCCGATGGTTCGGGTCGCCGAACTTTTCGACGAATCGCCCCGCGTCGAAGTGCGGGCGGCGGGGGCAGTCCTCGTGTATCGTGCGCGCATAGGCGAACATGGGCCTGCCGAGGGCGTCGAGCGCGGGCAGCGTCCCGAGAGTCGCGTACTGGAGGACCGTTCCCAGCAGGTTGTATGGATTGGGGGGGCAGCCGGGAAGGGTGACTATCGGTTTCCCTTTAAGGATAGGGGCGTAGTCCGCGGTCCGTAAAAGCTGGGGCACCCCGGTCGCGCCGGTCGGATTCGGATCGGCCGAAGCTACCCCGCCCCAGGAAGCGCATGACCCGATCGCGATTATCGCGCCGGCCTCCGGAGCCACCTCCCTGATGATTTCCATGGCGGTCTTCCCGCCGACCTTGCAGAAAGCCCCGTTGTCCTTCGTGGGGATGGATCCCTCGACGACCAGGACGTATTTTCCCGAGTTCTTCCGCATGGCCTCCCGGAGCGCGTCTTCGGCATTGGCGCCCGCGGCGGCGAAAAGGGTCTCGTGGTAATCCAGCGAAACCAGGTTCAGGAGGAGCTCGGAAAGGGCGGGATGGGAAGTGCGAAGCAGGGTCTCCGTGCACCCGGTGCACTCCTGGAAATGGAGCCAGATCACCGAGGGACGGGATTTAAGCGTTGCGGCCTCGGCCATTTTCGCGACGGTCCAGGGCGGAAGCCCGACGGCTGCCGCGGCGATCGAGCACACCCGCAGGAAATCCCGGCGGGTGACTCCCCGGCTCTCGAGCCGGCGTAGCAACGTGTCTCTTTCCTCCTCCTTTTCCATCGGTCCGCACCTCCTCGTGTTCTCCGCATCACTGCGCCCTGGAGATATTCGCCTGCGGTCATGCCGCCTCGATTTTCGTCTCCCCCTTGGGTATCTGCCTGAAACCCTTATCCGGTTTTACGAGGACGACCGGGCGCCTCGTGGTCAACGCCACCTTTTCCGCCACGCTTCCCCAGAACATCCTGGACAGGCCGGAGCGCCCGTGCGTCCCCATGACGATGGCGTCGACGTTCTCCCGGTGCGCGTAGCAAAGGATCGTCGCCGCCGGATCCCCTTCAAGGACCTTCGTGCGGATCTTGATTCCCTCCCCGCCCAGGCGGGCGGTAAGACCCTGGAGATACCTGTAGGCGCTGATGGCCCTTTTGTATATGGCCTTGGGCTTCGCGCCCACGGCGGCCTCCGGGACGGCCGCAAGGGGGTCCTGGACGACCCTGAGGAGCAGGAGCTCGGCCCCGGTCGAGCGTGCTATCTCCACGGCGTGTCTTAGGGCGCTTTCCGAAAAGGACGATCCGTCCAGGGGGGTGAGGATCTTTCCGTACATGGCCCGCCTCCTTTTTTCCAAACCTTAAGGAAGGCACGACGGCTGCCGGAACAACTTCCTTGCACACTGTATACAGTATACAATTGGTCCAGGGGAGTCAACCTGTTCATTGCGCGCGGGGCCATGGATGTGGAAAATGGAATCCGCAGGGACAGCAGGCCGACCGAACCGCTGGCGTAAATCCGCCTCCCGTGAAAGGGGGATGAGATGGAGCCGCAGCCCGACGTTCTCACCCTGAAGAGGATCTACGAGGCCGAACGGCAGGCCGACCGGATCGTCCGCGAGGCCGAAGGAGAAGCCGCCGCCATTCTCCGTAAAGCCGACGAGGAGGCGGCGGGGCTGCTCGACGAAAGGCGGTGCCGGCTGTCGGCGCTGCGCGGGGAGATACTGGAGGCCGCCGTCTCGGCGATCGACGGGGAAGCCGAAAAGCTCCTTGAGGGCGCAAGGTCCCGAACGGAGCTGTGGACGCTGAAGAAGGCAGCCGGAGTCGGCTTGATAGTGGAACGGCTGCTGGAAAAGGTGCTCCCCTCATGATCGTCGAAATGGCCAAGGTCCGCATTCTGGGCCCGAGGTCCCTCCTTCCCGGCGTCGTGGACCTTCTTCAGAATTCGGGCGACCTTCACATCGAGTCGAAACCGCGGGACCTGCCCGAGGTCCAGTCGGAGATCCCCGTGATCCGGCGGCATGTGCTCAAGGGCGACGCGCAGCGGACGCGCGAAATGCTCGAGTCGTCCCTGGACAAGATCCGGAAGCTCCTCATGGTCCTGCCGGCCGCCCCCGGGACCGCCGGCCCCGGAGGCGGGATCGGATTCGCGGCGCCGTCGTCGCCTGGGGACGAAGCCCCTCTCCGGTCCCTTCTCGCGCAGCTGGATCCGGTCGCGACGCGCGTGGAAACGATCCTGGGCGAGCGAAAGATGCTGGAGGACGAGTTCTCCCTGTTCTCCCGCTATGAAAAAGTGCTCAAGGTCCTCGCTCCCCTGATCGCGGTCGTCCGGGAAAGCAGCGACCTCGCATGCACGGGGCTGCTCCTCCAGGCGCGCGACCGGGGCGCCGCCGATCTGCTGGAACAGGCCCTCTCCCGGCTGACCGACGATCATTACGAGATACTCTTCCGGGAGGTCGACAAGGAGACGCTGGCCGGGCTCCTGGTCTTCCCGGCGGAGA
>DATBLU010000301.1:0-13682 GCA_036555205.1 Candidatus Deferrimicrobiaceae bacterium | reverse complement strand
TTCGTTGAGTCCACCCCCGGCATGGGGACCGCCTTCCACCTGTTCGTGCCTGCCGCGCGGGACTACGTGCCGGTGAAATCGGACACCAGGGGGGATACGGCCGTACCGGGAAAAGGCAAGGTCCTTGTAATGGACGACGAGGAGATGATTCTTGACGTGGCCGGCGGGATGCTGGAGCACCTCGGCTACGAGCCTTCCATGGCGAGGGACGGCTCCGAGGCCATCCGGGCATACCTGAAGGCGGAGGAAGCCGGAAGGCGGTTCGACGCGGTGATCATGGACCTGACGATCCCCGGTGGAATGGGCGGGGAGGAGGCCGCGCGGAAGATCCTGGAGTCGTACCCCGATGCGAAGATAATCGTTTCGAGCGGGTATTCCAACGACCCGGTAATGGCGTCACACGCCCGTTACGGGTTCCGCGGCGTCGTCGTGAAACCGTACCGTGTAGAGGAGTTGTCGAGGGTGCTTTGCGACGTCATCATGGAGGAAAAGGAGTTCCGCGTGTGAAGAGCGTGAGTTCCCACTCGCCCCGCTCACGGTCGCGCCGGATGATGTACCGGCTGCCGTCCGAGGCGGAGAGCTTGAAGTACTCGTGGTCCTCCCCCCGCCATCGGTCCAGGATCTCGACGACCTCGATCAGCCGTTCGCCCAGGTAAAAGCCGCGGGGGGTTTCCTCTCCGGTGTACCCCTCGTAACAGAGAACCCGAACCTTCATCTTTTCGGCCTCCGGATGCTTTCCCGCGCGCATTCTCCGACCTGGGCCCCCTTCCCGAAAAGGAGCGCCGGGAGTATTATCCTCCATTGCGAATGGGATACGCCACGGGGTGCGCTTCACCGGCCCCGTTTCATTTATTGACATCGCAGAGGCCGTCCCGGAGGGCAAGTTGCCGCAATCGATCGGCACCCCGTTGTTGTGGGCGGGGTTCACGCTGTTCGTCCTTTGCATGCTGGCGCTCGACCTCCTCGTCTTCCAGAAGCGGGAGCACGAGATAAAGCCGAAGGAGGCGCTCGCCTGGAGCATCGGATGGATCTCGCTTGCGCTCCTCTTCAATGTGGGCGTGTACCGTTTCTTCGGGGCCCAGCGCGGCCTGGAATTTTTCACCGGGTACCTGATCGAGCTGGCGCTGTCGGTAGACAACCTCTTCGTTTTCATCCTTATCTTCAACACGTTTCATGTCCGTCCCGCCCACCAGCACCGCGTCCTCTTCTGGGGGATATTGGGCGCCCAGGTCATGCGCGCCGTCTTCATCCTTCTGGGCGCCGCCCTTCTTCAGGCGTTTCACTGGATCGTCTTCGTCTTCGGCGGGTTCCTGGTCTTCACGGGCGTGAAGATCCTCCTGAACCGGGGGACCGAGGTTCACCCCGAGAAGAACCCGGTCCTGCGGCTGTTCGGCAAGATCATCCCCACCCTGCCGGACGCCTACGGGGGGCGGTTCACCATCAAGCTCAACGGGAAACGGTACGCTACGGCGCTTCTACCGGTCCTGGTCGTAGTCGAGTTGACCGACCTGATGTTCGCGGTGGACTCGATCCCGGCGATCTTCGCGGTTACGAATGACCCGTTCATCGTATACACGTCAAACATCTTCGCGATCCTTGGCCTGCGGGCCCTCTATTTCCTGCTGGCCTCCGCCATGGGGAGGTTCAGATTCCTCAAGGTCGGACTCGGGCTGGTCCTGTCTTTCGTCGGTGCGAAGATGGTCCTTGCGGAGTGGGTCGGGATACCTATAGAAATATCACTGGCGGTTGTGGTCTCCCTCCTCGCCGGGTCGATCCTGGCCTCGGTGGTCCGCCCCCCGGTGCGGAAAATTACCAAGGAGGAATAAATTGGAAAACGAACAGCTTGCCGCGCGGTCCATCAACGCAATACGGTTCCTGTCGGTCGACGCCGTGCAGAAGGCCAGGTCGGGGCACCCCGGCGCGCCCATGGGGCTCGCGCCCCTTGCGTACCTGTTGTGGACCCGCTATCTGAGGTACAACCCCAGGAATCCGGACTGGCCCGGGCGGGACCGGTTCGTCCTTTCCTGCGGCCACGCCTCGATGCTGCTGTACTCGATGCTACATCTAACCGGTTTCGACCTGTCCATTGAAGACATCCGGCAGTTCCGCCAGTGGGGCGGCAAAACGCCGGGGCACCCGGAGTCCGGGCATACGCCCGGGGTCGAAGTGACGACCGGCCCGCTGGGGCAGGGGATCTCGAACGCGGTGGGAATGGCCATGGCGTCAAGGCTGCTCGCCCAACGGTTCAACCGGCCGGGGCACGAGATTGTGTCCCATCGTGTCGTGGCGTTCTGCTCGGACGGGGACCTGATGGAGGGCGTGGCGTCCGAGGCCGCTTCCCTTGCCGGATTCCACCGGCTGGGAAACCTCGTCGCCTTCTACGACGACAACCGGATAACGATCGAGGGCTCGACGGACCTCGCCTTCCGGGAGGACGTGGCCGGCAGGTTCCGCGCGTACGGATGGAACGTACTCGCCGTCGACGACGGGAACACGGACCTGGAAGGTCTCTCCCGGGCGATCGAGGCCGCTTATGCGGAGCGGGAGCGCCCCACCCTGGTGGTCGTCCGGACAAGCATCGCATTCGGCAGCCCGAACAAGCAGGGCACCGCGGATGCCCACGGCAGCCCCCTGGGGGAGGGGGAAGTCGCCCTGACCAAGGAAGCGCTGGGATGGCCCAAGGAGCCGCCTTTCCATGTTCCCGACGTCGTCCTGGCCCATTTCCGGGAAGCGGTCCCGCGGGGGGAGCGGCTGGAGCGCGAATGGCGGGTCGCGATGGCGGAATACATGCGCGCCTTTCCGGATCTCGCGATGGAATGGGAACGCGTGATGTGGGGCGATCTTCCGACAGGATGGGCGGACGACATTCCGTCGTTCCCGCCGGAAGGAGGGGCGATCGCGACAAGGAGCGCCTCGCACAAAGTGATAAACGCGATTGCAGCGCGGATTCCCGAGCTTTGCGGCGGATCCGCCGACCTCGCTCCTTCCACGGAAACGCTGATAAAAGGCGGCGGGGAGTACCTCCCCGGGGCCCCTCCCGGCGGGCGCAACTTCCACTTCGGCGTCCGCGAGCACGGGATGGGGGCGATCCTGAACGGGATGGCGCGGCACGGCGGGGTCATACCGTACGGCGCGACGTTCCTGGTCTTCTCCGATTACATGCGGGCATCCATCCGGCTGGCCGCCATCATGGGCGTCCGGGTGATCTACGTGTTCACCCACGATTCAATCGGCCTTGGAGAGGACGGCCCCACTCACCAGCCCGTCGAACACCTTGCCTCGCTTCGAGCGATGCCCAACCTCCACGTGCTGCGGCCGGCGGACGCCAACGAGACCGCGGCTGCGTGGAGGATGGCGCTGGAACGGACCGCGGGACCCAGCGCCCTCGTTCTGACCCGCCAGAAGCTTCCGGTCCTGCCGCCCGCGGCCGTTTACCGGGACGGCAACGTCTATCGGGGCGCGTACATCTATGAAGAAGGCTCCGTGGGAAGCCCGAAGGTGATACTTATCGCTTCCGGCTCCGAGGTGCAAGTGGCTCTCGCGGCGAAGAAACTTCTGGAGGCCGAAGGCGTTTCAGCCCGCGTGGTCAGCTTCCTGTGCGGGGAGCGGTTCGAAGAACAGCCGGCTTCGTACCGCGACTCGGTGCTTCCTCCATCCGTCAGGGCGCGGGTTTCCGTGGAGGCGGGAAGCACCTTCGGGTGGGAGCGGTATATCGGAGAAAGAGGCTGCTCCGTCGGTATCGACCGGTTCGGCGCATCCGCGCCGGGAGACCGGTTGTTCAAGGAGTTCGGTTTTACCCCGGAGAACGTCGCCGCGAAAGCCAAAACGCTTCTTTAGCGGTATTTTTGTCTTGAGGGGGGAGGCCCCATGAAAGGGAAGAGGAATCCGCTGGTCGATCTGGGTGGGATGGGGCAGAGTCCGTGGCTCGACTATATCCACCGGGGGTTGATCGCGTCGGGAGAGCTGGCGAGGCTGATCGCCGAGGACGGCATAAAGGGCCTCACGTCGAACCCGACTATATTCGAAAAGGCGATCTCCGGGGGGCCGGAATACGACGACCAGATACAGGCGCTTGCGTCCGGGGGCGCGAGCGTTCCGGAGGCGTACGCCGAGATAGCCGCGGAGGACATACGCCGGGCGGCCGACGCGCTGCGGCCAGTATACGACGAGACTTCGGGCGCCGACGGATACGTGTCGCTGGAGGTCGATCCGGACCTCGCGTATGACGCGCAGAAGACCGTGTCCCGGGCGGAGGAGCTCTTCAGGAAGGTTTCCCGGCCCAACGTGCTGATCAAGATCCCCGCCACGGCCGAGGGGCTCCCCGCCGTCGAGAAGGCTGTCTCCATCGGGATCCCCGTCAACGTGACGCTGATATTTTCCGTGAACCGCTACGAAGAAGTGGCGGAGGCGTATATACGGGGAGTGGAGAAGCTTATCGCCTCCGGGGGCAACCCGCGCAGCGTGGCCTCGGTGGCCTCGTTCTTCGTGTCGCGCGTCGACACCGCCGTGGACAAGCTGCTCGAGGAGACGATCCTCCGCTGGCCCGGCTCTCCCCGCGCGGAGACGGCGATCTCCCTGATGGGGAAAGCCGCGGTCGCGAACGCGCGGGTGGCGTACTCCAGGTTCGAGGCCGTCTTCTCCACCGCGCGGTGGCGCGAGCTGGCGGCAAAAGGCGCACGTGTGCAGCGCCCCCTGTGGGCGAGCACGGGGACGAAGAATCCGAAATACCCCGACGTGAAGTACGTCGAGGAGCTCGTCGGGCCGTTCACGGTCAACACCATGCCTCCACAGACGATGGACGCCTTCCGCGACCACGGGATGGTGAACGACACCCTGTCGGGGAGGGAATCCGAGGCAAGAGCGGTTCTATCCGATCTCGGCCTCCTCGACATCGGGCTGGAGGACGTCTGCGGAAAACTGACGCGGGACGGGGTGCGCAGCTTCCAGGACTCTTTCAACAAGCTGCTCGCGGCGATCGAGCGGAGACTTTCGGCAAGCGTCGCTTGATGCCGACAACGCCCGCCGAACGGGGGTAAGCGCCATGCGGATCGCGATGGTCGGCCTTGGGAAGATGGGGTTGAACATGGCCCGCCGGCTGCTGCGCGGCGGGCACGAGGTGGTGGCGGTCGACCGGTCAAAGGCCGCCGTCGAGACGGCGTCGCGGGAGGGGGCTATCGCCGCCTCGTCGCTGGCCGATGCCGTCGCGAAGCTCTCTCCGAGAAGGATCGTCTGGCTGATGGTTCCGGCGGGAGATCCGGTGGGGGAGAACATTGGCCTGCTGCAGCCGATCCTTTCCCCGGGCGACGTAGTAGTGGACGGCGGAAATTCCAGGTACACGGACGCGCCTGCGCGCGCCAGGCGGCTGGGAGAGCGCGGCATCCGGTTCCTGGACGTGGGGACGAGCGGCGGGGTCTGGGGATTGTCGGAAGGGTACTGCCTGATGGCCGGCGGCGATGAGGAGGCGTTCCGCCACGTCTCGCCGGTGCTCGCCTGCCTGGCCCCTCCCGGCGGGTTCGCATACCTGGGGCCCCACGGGGCGGGCCACTTCGTGAAGATGGTGCACAACGCCATCGAGTACGGAATGATGCAGGCGTACGCCGAGGGATTCGAGCTGCTTTCGACCGCTCCGTTCCCGCTCGACCTCCCCGCGATCGCCGCCCTGTGGAACCGGGGGAGCGTCGTACGGTCCTGGCTGCTGGATCTGGCCGGCCAGGCGCTGTCCAGGAACCCGGCTCTTGCGGGAGTTTCCCCGTACGTGGAGGATTCGGGCGAGGGGCGGTGGGCGGTCGAGCGCTCAATCGAAGCGGGAGTGCCGCTTCCGGGAATCGGCCTGTCCCTCTACATGCGCTTCCTTTCCAGGCAGGAAAACTCATTCGCGATGCGGATGCTGGCCGCGCTGCGCAACGAATTCGGGGGGCATGCCGTCCATACGGCGATCCCGAAGACGGAGAAGGAGTAGCCGGGATGGCGGCCGGCGCCGAAGCCGCCTACGAACACCGCGAGAACGCCAGGAGCGTGATGCCCCCGGCCTGCCTGCTCGTCATCTTCGGCGCTTCGGGAGACCTGACGCGCCGCCTGCTGATCCCCGACCTCTTCGGACTCCATAGGGAAGGTCTCCTGCCGGATGGATTCGCGGTGCTCGGGGTCTCTCGAACCGCGTACACTGACGACGCGTTCAGGAGCCTGTTGAGGGATACCGCGCGTGAGCGGGGGCCGGGGGCATTCGACGGATCTCAATGGGATTCGTTCGCCGGGAGGCTTTTCTACCATGCCGCAGACCTTGAGGATCCGGCGAGCTACAGAGGATTGAGCGATCGCATCAGGTCCCTGTGCGCCGGAAGGGGGATCCCGGACAACGTCGTCTTCTACGCCGCGGTCGCCCCGAGGCATTACGCTTCCCTGGTGGGCAGGATCGGAGAGGCGCGGCTGGCGACCCCCTCCGGAGATCTCCCGGGATTCCGCCGCCTGATCGTGGAAAAACCGTTCGGACGCGACCTTGCCGGCGCCCGCGCGCTCAACCGGGAGATCGGTTCCGTTTTCCATGACAGCCAGGTGTACCGGATAGACCACTTCCTCGGGAAGGAGACGGTCCAGAACCTGTTCGTCTTCCGTTTCGGAAACGGGATCTTCGAGCCGCTCTGGAACCGCAATTACGTCGACCACGTCCAGATCACCGTGGCGGAGACCATCGGGGTCGAGGGAAGGGGAAATTTCTACGAGGATGCGGGTGCGGTCCGCGACATGATACAGAATCATCTCCTCCAGCTCCTCGCGCTCGTGGCGATGGAGCCGCCGAATTCGCTCGCCGGCGACGACGTGCGGGACGAGAAGCTAAAAGTGCTGAAATCGATCGTCAGGGTTCCTCCCGGCCGCATCGGCGAGGCGTGCGTCAGGGGGCAGTACCTGGAGGGGGAGATCGAAGGGAAGAAGGTCCCCGCCTACAGATCGGAAAAGGACGTTTCCCCCGGATCCTTCACGGAGACCTATGCCGCGATCCGGTTTTCCATCGACAACTGGCGCTGGGCAGGGGTCCCCTTCTACCTTCGCACGGGCAAGCGGATGGCGAGGAAGATCTCCGAGATCGCGATCCAGTTCCACCCCGCCCCGTCGACGCTGTTCAGGGACACTGCATGCGGCCAGTTGGAGTCGAACCTGCTGGTCATCAATATCCAGCCCGAGGAGGGGATCTACCTGCGGTTCGGCGCCAAGGAGCCCGGACCCGTAGTATGCGTGCGGCCGGTGGATTTCAATTTTACATATCGCGAGGCTTTCGGGGCCAGGAGCACGCCGGCATATGGACGGCTTCTGCTCGACGTGATGCACGGGGATCCGTCGCTCTTCCCGCGAGAGGAGGACGTCGAGGCGTCCTGGACGCTGCTCGACCCGTTCCTCACGCGCTGGCAGGAGAATCCGTCGAAGGACCTTTATTTTTATCCGGCCGGAAGCTGGGGACCCACCGAGGCCGATGCGCTCATGAAGGGAGGAAGGGACAAATGGCGCCGTCCTTGAGCAGGGAAGGGGATCCTTTCGCCGGGCGGCTTTTCGTCCTTTCATCCGTGGAGGAACTCGCGCGCGCCGCTGCCGGCAGGCTCTGGGGCATCGTCCGCGAGCGGGATGCGGTGCTCGCACGCGGCGGGAAACAGGCATCCTTCGTACACGTGGCGCTGTCGGGGGGGGAAACCCCGCGGCGGACGTACGAGATTCTCTCCGCCGAGCCTTACCGCGCGAGGTTCCCCTGGGACCGGGTGCGTTTCTACCAGGTGGACGAGCGGTGGGTTCCCCCCGAGGATCCGCGCAGCAACCTGAGAATGCTGCGGGAGTCTCTCTTCTCACGCGCCCCCGTCGCGGGGTCCAACGTCTGCCTCGTGGACACGGGCCTTTCAAGCCCCATGGAAGGGGCGCGTCGTTACGAGGAGGCGCTGCGCGCCGCGTTTCCGGCGCCTCAAGGCTCCTTCCCCCGGTTCGACGCGATTTTGCTGGGGATCGGGAAGGACGGACATACGGCCTCGCTGTTCCCCGGCGGTCCGGAAACCGCTGCGGGCGGCGGCTGGGTCGTGGCGTCGGAAGGAGGGGAGCCGCGCGTTGCCCGCGTGACGTTGACGCTTCCGGTCCTTTCAGCCGCCGCCCAGGTCGTTTTCCTGGCGAGCGGGGCGGAGAAGGCCAAGGCCCTGCGCGACGTGCTCTCCGGGGACCAGGCTCTTCCGGCTTCGCGGATTTCTCCGGCCAAGGGGAAGGTCACGTTCCTGGCCGATCTGCCCGCGGCGTCGCTTGCGCACGGAAAGGGCGGAAGGGAAAGGCGATGATCCTTGCCGGGGACGCCGGAGGGACGAAGACGAACCTGGCGTTTTTCCGTCCGGAAGGCGGGAGCCTGGAGCCCGGCGAATTCCGTTCCTACGCGAGCCGGGATTTCCCCTCGTTCGAGTCCATGCTGAAAGAGTTCGTAGGCGGCCGGGAGGACGTGGAGCTGGCATGTGTGGGCGTCGCCGGGCCCGTTCGCGCGGGGCGCAGCTGCCTGACCAATCTGCCGTGGGTAGTGGAGGAGGAAACGGTCCGGCGCGCATGCAGGGCGCGGCGCGGATTCCTGATAAACGACCTCCAGGCCACTGCGTTTGCGGTTCCCTTCCTTGCGCCCGAACAGCTGGCCGTTCTGCAGCAGGGGGAAGCGGACCCGGAGGGGACGGTTGCGGTGGCGGCGGCCGGAACGGGGCTGGGGGTGGCGTTCCTGGTTCCTTCGAAACGCGGCTACATGCCATTCGCTTCCGAGGGCGGGCACGCCGATTTCTCTCCCCGGGACGAGCGGGAGGCGAGACTGCTCGAATTCCTGCGGCCCCGGTTCGGACGCGTGAGCGCGGAGCGGGTGGTTTCCGGCCCGGGGCTTTACGCTCTTTATCATTTCATGCGGGAGTCGGAGGGGATCGCCGATATCCCGGAGGTCGAATCGCTCATCTCCGTCGAGGATCCGCCCCGCGTGATCGCATCGGAGGGACTCTCGGGCCGGTCGCCGGCGTGCAAGGAGGCGCTGACGCTCTTCGCCTCCTTGTACGGCGCGCTTGCGGGCAACCTGGCGCTTCAGTTTTTCGCCACGGGAGGGGTGGTCCTGGGCGGGGGGATCGCGCCCGCCATCCTGCCCGTCCTTTCGGAGGGCGTCTTTCTCGATTCGTTCCTTGCCAAGGGCCGGTTCCGGGAATTCCTGTCCGGGGTGCCGGTGAAGGTAATACTCGACAGCCGCGCGGCGCTGCTCGGGGCGGCCCGCTACGCGCTTGCGGGCGAGAGGATGGCGATATGAGCCCACGCCGGAAAAATCCACGGATCGTCCTTGCATCCGATCATGGCGGGGTGGCGGTCAAGGCGGAACTTCTCCGGCGTCTTTCGTCGGCCGGTTTCGCAGTTGCCGACCTGGGAACGGATTCCGCGGCCCCGGTGGATTACCCCGACTTCGGCTTCGCGGCCGCGGCGGCGGTGCGCCGGGGAGAAGCCCAGAGGGCGATCCTCATCTGCAGGTCGGGGATCGGGATGGCGATATGCGCAAACAAATCGAGGGGGGTCCGTGCCGCCCTGGTCTCCACGGTCGCGGAAGCGGAGCTCTCCAGGCGCCACAACGACGCTAACGTGCTGGTCCTGGGGGCCGACGGGATCTCGGGCGCCCTCGCGCGGAGAATCGTCGCAACGTGGCTGTCGACTCCCTTCGACGGCGGCCGGCACCGCAGGCGGGTGAACAAGATCCTGCGATTCGAGAAGCTGCACTGGAAAGAGTGAAGCCCCGAAGTCAGGTTTCCCCTTCGAGCGCCTTCCGGATGGCGGCGGCAAGGGCCCCGATGCGGTACGGCTTCCGGAGGAACCCCGCGGCGCCCTCCGTGAGCAGCATTTCCGGTCGGCCTTCGCCCGCGTAGCCCGAGCAGATAAGGACCTTTGCGCCGGGATCAATGTCCTTCAACCGCCGGAAGGTCTCCACCCCGCTCATCTCCGGCATTATAAGGTCCAGGATGACCAGCGCGATCCGCCCGCTTTTATCCGCGTAACGCGCCAGCGCCTCCACGCCGTTGCGGGCGGTAATTACCGTGTATCCCAGGCCGCAGAGCGTTTCGGAAGCGAGCAGCCTGAGCGCGTCCTCGTCGTCCACGAACAGGATGGTCCCCGTTCCGCGGGCGAGGGTCTCTCGCCCGGGCTGCATCATCGTGGCGGCAGCCTCCGCCGACGCCGCCGGAGACGCGGGAAGGAGGATCCGGAATGTCGTTCCCTGTCCCGACTCGCTCCTGGCGTCTATCCATCCCCCGTGGTTTTTCACGATTCCGTACACCATGGCAAGCCCCATCCCGCTCCCCTTCCCCTGTTCCTTCGTCGTGAAGAAAGGCTCGAAGATGCGGGGCAGGTTCTCCGCGGGTATCCCCATGCCCGTATCGGAGACGGAAAGGGATACGTACTCGCCGGGCTGCGCCTTGGCGGGTCCGTAAGCCCTGGGCTCCGAGAGGATAACGTTGCGCGTCTCGATCCGCAGCGTCCCGCCGTCGGGCATCGCGTCGCGGGCATTGATGCAGAGGTTGAGGAGCGTGTGCTCCATCTGGCCCGAGTCCCCCTCCACGGAAGAAAGGCCCGCGGGCAACTCCGTCCGGATGTCGATCGACCGGTCGAACGTGGGACGTATCATGGCGACGACCTTCTCGACGACGCCGTTCAGGTTGGTCGGCTTCACTTCCAGCTTTCCCCTGCGGGCGAAGCCCAGGAGCTGGCGGGTGAGCTCCCCCGCGCGCAGGCTTGCCTGCTCGATGGCGTCGAGGTGCGCGGCGTTTTCGCCTTCCCCTCCGATTCGGCCCTTGAGCAGGGAGGCGTACCCGATTATCGCCTGGATGATGTTGTTGAAGTCGTGCGCTATGCCTCCCGCAAGGGTGCCTATGGCCTCCATCTTCTGTGCCTGCCGCAGGCGGCTCTCCAGTTCCTTGCGCTCGGTTATGTCGGTGATCTGCTCCAGGACCAGGTCCTTCGATACGGGAAAGACATTTACGTGGCCGAAGAAGACCGATCCGTCCTTGCGGCGTATCGGGGCCTCTTCGTCGAACCAATGGCCGTTCGAGAGGACCGAGGACGAAAGGGGAGCCTTATCCGCATCCGTGTGCAGGTCCGCGTTCCGCAGGCCTAGGAATTCCTCCCGCGAATACCCCGTGAGCGCGAGGCACCCGTCGTTTACGTCGACGAACCGCCCGTCCGGCGCGTAGATGGCCGCGGGGGGGCCCTGTTCGAAAAGGAGCCTGTATCTCTCCTCCGAGTTCTTCAGGCGAACATACGTCCGGTGCTTCTCGATCGCCAGCGCAAGCTGGTCGGGGATGCTTCCCAGCCCCTCGATGGCCGCGAGGGAATACGCCCCCTTCTTCCTGCTGTTGAAGTTGAGCGTCCCCGCGACGCGCTCGCCGGCGAACAGGGGGATCAGAAGGCGAGACCGCATCCCTTCCCGCACCAGTATTTCGTTTTCCGCGAAATCATCCCCGGAGGAGGCGATGTCGTCGTCGATCCGGGCGATCCGGCGGTCGAGCACCCACCCCGGAGCCGAGCGGTTGAGGGGGACCCGGGTCCCGCTTCCGATTTCCGTGCGTCCCCTGGCGTAGGCCTGGACGATCACGGGGTCCTTGCCCTCCTCGAAAACGGCGATGGACGTACGGTCGAAGTCGACGAGCTTGTCCAGCTCCGAAACGATTAGGTTATGCACCTTCCGGATATCCCACTCCGAGGCGATGATCCTGTTCACCCTCTCGATGATCCGGAGACGGGTAATGGCCTCCTTGAGGCGGCCCTCCAGGCCGCGGATCTCGGCCGTGCCGCCGACCGAGACGATCATCCCGTCCGGATTTCCGTCTTCATCCTTCAAGAGGGACAGGGTCAAGCGGCACGGGATGAGGTCCCCCGTACCGCCCGCGAGCCGGTCCTCGCGGCAGACCGCTCCCTCCTCCCGCACGCGGCGGATCATGCCATCCACGGCTTCGGATGGAAATGAGAAGAGCGCATGTATCGCGCTCCCCAGCATCCGGTCCGCGCTCCACCCGAAAAACCTCCCGGCGGCGGCGTTCCAGAGGCGGATCCTGCCTCTCATGTCGGTGATAAAAATCGGGGCGTCCGCGGCGAGCAGCGCATTTTGCCCCCGGTGCGCCTCCCTGCGGAGCGCTCTCGCCTCGTCGACGGACCATGCCATGCCGGCCACCGAGAGGGGATCGCCGGGGGTGCCCGCCGAACCGGCGAAAGTCATGCGGATCCACCTCGTTTTCCCGTCGGCGCACCGGAAACGGCAATCCTCGTGCACAGGTCGGGATGGCGAGGCATTTTCCATGATACGGGCGAGCCGTTCCCGGTCGCCGGGTTGAAGGCGCTCCGCAAACAGTCCGGGGCTCGCTATGAGGTCCCTGGGGTCGAATCCCGTCAAACCGGCCGCTCCGCCCGTGATCCACAGGAGCGACATGTCCGTGCGCCGCATGGAGAAGAGGAACGCCGGCATTCCGGCCAGGAGGGTCTCGATCAGCTGTGGGGCCAGACCCGCAACCATCACCTTATCATTTAATATAAGATCGGGTTTGGCGGCAAGGGGAAAGCCCGGCGCCGTGGACCCGGCGCGGCTCCTGCCGCCGGATGTCAGCGCTTGCCGGCGATCGCACGGTCCACTGAAAGGGCTCCGCCTCCGCGCGCCATGACCGCAAGCGAAAGCGCAAGCGCGAGAAGATGAAACTCGAATCCTTCCTTGCCCGCCGGCATGGCCCCGGACCAGTTCATGAAGAATCCGACCTTGTAATGGACAAGCCATACGGCGCCCGCCATCACGCAGAATATCCCGAACGCGGCCACGCGGGTCAGGAGCCCGATGAACAGTCCGATCGGGCCGAGGAACTCGGCGACGAAGACGAGGGCGGCGAGGACGGCCGGTATGCCCATTTTCTGGGTGAAAAATCCCCATGTGCCGGCCAGCCCGTATCCGCCGAACCATCCCAGGACTTTCTGCGCCCCGTGCGGAAAAATTACCGCCGCCAGGGTGATCCGCAATACGAGGTCGATGAAGCTGTCGGAAGTTTTCAGCAATCCTTTCAACATGTTTGCAGTTCCTCCACCGAAATCCGGCGGTCCGCGGATTTTTTTCATTTTTTTAGATGCAGCCGGCATTCGCACCGCTTTATTGACATCCATTCGCAACCCTTTTATAAGGGAAAAACGTTTCAGCAGGCCGACGAGGCGCATCCATGGGAGACACGATTCCGTTCCCGGCGAAGAGCCGTGAAACAGGCAACCCGCCGTCCGGCGATGTCGCGCACGTTGCGGCCCGCCGGATCGCCCGCATATGCGCGCTCGGACTCGGCCTGGACGAACTGCTGGGTGAAGTGTGCCGTGAGATCCAAACCCTGTGCGGAGCGGAAGGGTGCCATATAGTATCGTGCAGGGAAGATACCGGCAGGGTGGAGATCTGGCGCAGCCCGCCGACGGAGGAGTGGCCGGACCCTGATTCGGCCTATCGATCGCCGGGCGCGCCGCGAAAAGTGCTGGATGCGCTCCGCTCCGAGGCGATCATTGCGGTCGGCGATCTCGGTCTTCTGCCGCACGACGATCCGATCCGGGCCATGTACGATTCCCTCCCGGTCCGGTCGGTTCTCCTGTTCCCCCTGAAGTTCGCCACGAGGATCCTGGGATTCCTTTCCATCCACAGGCACAGCGCT
>DATBLU010000240.1:0-5607 GCA_036555205.1 Candidatus Deferrimicrobiaceae bacterium | reverse complement strand
TCCTGCCACAGCATCCCCGACGGCGTCGGATACATCCTGCGATGCAGCGAAGGTGTCTTCGTCCACACCGGCGACTTCAAGATCGATCCGCGCCCGCCCGACGGCGTCCCGACCGGCGTCGCCCGCCTCGCGCGCCTGGCTACCGAGGAGGAAGTCACGGCGCTGTTCTCGGACTCCACCAACGTGGAGCGGGAAGGGCACAGCCTGCCGGAGGCGTTCGTCGAGGAAGCGCTGTCGGAGATCTTCGGAGACGCGCAGGGGCGCGTTATCGTCGCGATGTTCTCCTCCAACATCCACCGCATCCAGGGGGTCCTCACTGCCGCCGCCGGCCGCGGCCGCCGGGTCGCCCTCTGCGGCAGGAGCATGGTCCGAAACGTAGCCACCGCCCTGGAGCTCGGGTGCATGAAGCTGCCTCGTCCCGACATCCTGCTTCCCGTCGAGGAGGCGGAGACGCTGCCCGAAAGGAGCGTAGTCGTGCTGACGACCGGGAGCCAGGGGGAGCCCCGCTCCGCGCTGACCCTTATGGCGCTGGGCGAGCACAAGCACATACGGGTCCGCGGCGGCGACACCGCCGTCCTTTCCTCCAAGTTCATACCCGGCAACGAGCGGGCGATCGCCAGCGTGATCAACCACCTGTTCCTCGCCGGCGCGGAGGTGCTCCACGAAAAGATTTCCGAGGTACACGTCTCGGGCCACGCCAGCCGCGAGGAGCTGAAGGCAATGATCGGGGCGGTGCGGCCGAGGTACTTTTTCCCGATCCACGGCGACCCCCGCTTCCTGTTCCGCCACAGGAGCCTTGCGCGGGAAATGGGCGTCCCGCACCCCGAGGTCGTCCTTAACGGCGAGATCCTGGAATTTTCGGGCGGGGAGATGTCGAGGGCCGGAAAGCTCGACGTCGGCCGGTTCTTCGTGGACGGCAAGGGCGTGGGCGACGTGGAAAGCCTTGTCTTGAAGGACCGGTACCAGCTCTCCCAGGTGGGCATGGTCATGGTCGTGCTCGCGCTGTCCTCCACGTCGGGCGAGATCCTCTACGGACCCGACATCGTGACGCGCGGCGTCGTCACGGAAAACGGTTCCGAGGCGAGCGTCGAGGAAGCAAGGCAGATCGTTCTCAAGACATGGGAGGAGAGCGGCGTCGAGTCGAGGAAAGACCTCACCGAGATCCAGACCGACATCCGGAAGGCGCTCAGAAGGTACTTCAACAAGCGTCTGGAGCGCAAGCCCGTGATCCTTCCGGTCGTGCTGGAGCTTTAGCCATGGGGGAGAAGATCCGGCGGGACGCCCTGGCCATCCTGTTCCTTACAATCGGCATCTTCCTTACGGTGGCCCTGGTTTCCTTCCACCAGGTCGATCCTTCCCTCTCCGCCTGGAGCTCCGGGGCGGGGGGCGTGCGGAACTGGGGGGGATGGGTGGGCGCCATCCTCTCGGACCTGCTCCTGCAGCTTTTCGGCATCGGGGCCATCGGATTTCCCGCGCTGTGCCTTGCGCTTGCCTTCTGGACCTTCCGGGGGGAAGGGATATCCGGGAAATGGGGCCGGGCAGCCGGTGGATTGATAGCCGTCTGCTGCCTTCTCGGGATCCTGAGCTTCTTCACCGGCCACATACGGATTTTCGACCAGGACATTTTCATTCCCGGGATCGTGGGATACCTGCTGGGAGTAAATTTCTTCGGCAAGCTGCTGAACCCGGTTGGCGGGCTTCTCTGCCTTTCGGCGCTCCTTCTGTTGTCCCTCATGCTGTTCACCGGGCTGCCGCTCTCGGGCATGCCCTCCCTCTGGCGGCGGAAGACCAGCCCAGAGAAGGTCCGCGCCATGGTCAAGGAGAGGCTGTCGCCGAAGGAGGAGTGGGAGCCGTCGAGTCCGCAGCCGGAGCCGCAGAAGGAGGCGACCCCCCCGCGCATAGTCGCTCCGTCCCCCGCCCCCGCCGAAACCGCAAAGACGGCATGGGCGGCGGGCAAGGAGTTCGTGCTCCCTTCGCTGGAGCTGCTGGAGCCCGCCGCGGCGGGGGTAAACGGCGCGGACGAGGAATCCCTCCACAGGAACGCCGAGACGCTGATCGAAAAACTCTCCCAGTACGGGATCGAAGGGTCGATAACCGAGATCCGTACCGGCCCCCTCGTCACGACGTACGAGTTCCGGCCGGCGCCGGGGATAAAGGCGAACAAGGTAGTGGCCATGGCCGGCGACCTGGCCCTCGCGATGCGGTGCGAGTCGGTCCGGGTAGTGCCGAACATCCCCGGGAAAGGAGTGATGGGTTTCGAGATCCCCAACGAGGGGCGCGCCCGCATCATGCTCCGGGAGATCCTCGGGAGCAGGGCTTACGCCGAGTCCGAGGCGACGCTGTCCCTGGCCCTCGGGAAGGACATATTCGGGGAGCCGGTCGTCCGGGACCTCTCGAAGATGCCGCATCTGCTGATAGCCGGCGCCACCGGGTCGGGGAAGAGCGTGGCGCTGCACACCATGATCCTGTCGATCCTGTTCCGCGCGACGCCCGAAGAGGTAAGGTTCATCATGGTCGATCCGAAGATGCTCGAACTTACCCCGTACGAAGGAATCCCCCACCTCTACCACAGCGTTCTCACCCAGCCGAAGGAGGCGGGGCAGGTGCTCAAGTGGGCGGTTGGGGAGATGACAGGCCGCTACCAGCTCATGCAGGAGAACGGCGTCCGCCACATCGACGCGTACAATCAGCTGGTCGAGAAGCGCTCGCGCTCCGCATTCCGCCCGAAAACTCGGAACGGGGAGGGGGAGGAGCTGGCGCGCCTTCCTTATATAGTGATCGTGATCGACGAGCTGGCGGATCTCGTCATGACCACCGCGTCCCGGAGGGAGGTCGAAGACACGATAACCCGCCTGACCCAGATGGCGAGGGCGGCCGGGATCCACCTGATCTTCGCGACCCAGAGGCCCTCCGTCGACGTGCTCACGGGCGTGATAAAGGCGAACTTCCCCGCGCGGATCTCCTTCAAGGTGGCATCCCAGTACGATTCCAGGACGATCCTCGAGCAGTCCGGCGCGGAAACGCTTCTGGGATTCGGGGACATGCTCTTCCTCCAGCCGGGCGTCGGCGGGATCCTTCGCCTCCACGGCCCGTACGTCGGGGAAGGGGAGATCCAGCGCGTCGTCGACCACCTTCGCGCCCAGGGGGCCCCGGTCTACGAGCCCTCGATCACCATCCAGGCGCCGGAAGAGGAGCCCGACCCTTCGCGGGACGAGAAGTTCGACGCCGCCGTCGAGGAGGTCGTGCGGGCCGGGCGAGCCTCCGTTTCGCTGCTGCAGCGCAGGCTGCAGATCGGCTTCAACCGGGCGGCGAGGATCATCGAGGAGATGGAGCGGCAGGGCATCGTGGGTCCTTCGGAAGGGGGGAAGCCGCGGGAGGTCTACGCAACTCGCAAAGAGCCATGATCAAGGCCGTCATCTTCGATTTCGGCAACGTGATCTGCGCGTTCGACAACGATAGATTCCTGCGGAGCCTGCTGCCCCATACGGACCTGCGATTAGAGGATCTGAAGGATGCCATATACCGCTCCGACCTTCCGAACCTGTACGAAACCGGCCTCATCTCCTCGGAGGAATTCTTCCGCCAGGCGGCCCGAACAGGAAACTTGTCGATTTCCCGGGAAGATTTTTTCCGGGCCTTCACGGATATTTTCACCCCTATCCCCGGCACGTTCGGGCTCATCCGGGACCTTAAGAAAACCTACAAGGTCGGGCTGTTGTCGAATACGAACGAATGGCACTATGAGCGGTACTTCAAGACCGTGGAGGTATTGCCCCTGTTCGACTCCGTCACGCTCTCCTTCGTAGTCAAGGAAATGAAGCCGGGCGCGAAAATCTATCTCGATGCGGTCGGGAAGCTCGCGGTTCGCCCGGAGGAATGCGCCTACATCGACGACATCGAGGCTTATGCCGAAGGGGCCCGGCGGCTGGGGATGCAGGGTATCCGCTATCTCTCCCATTCGGCCCTGCTGAAATCCCTGGAGGCCATCGGCGTCCTCGTTCCTTGAGAAGCTCAGTGGCGATGCCCGCAGGCGACATTAAGGTTTAGTGTAAAATGAAAGGGATTTTTTAAGAAAAGGAGCGAGCTTCGTTTATGCGTACACCGGCACGGGCCGCGGTTGCGGCCCTCTTTCTTTTTCTGGCGGTCGCCGCGGCGAACGCGGAGCCCGTGAGGAACGGGGAGGAGCTGCTGCGCAGGGTCGCCCGCAAATACGCGTCGGCGGGAACATTTTCCGCGAAGTTCCGTCAGGAGGTCCCCCTGCAGAACCTGGGGATCGTCCGAAAGGCCTCCGGGCAGGTCTTCTTCGAGCGGCCGCTGAAGATGCGCTGGGACTACCGGGGAGGGGACGGGCAGATCTTCCTCGCGGACGGCGAATACCTGTATTTCAGGCCGGCGGATTCCCCACAGGTTTTCAGGCGGAAGGTGGACGAGAAGTCGCTCGGCGGGAAGGTCCCGCTCCTGCTGCTCTTCGGCAAGGGGGAGATAACGGAACTGTTCCGGGTGGAGGAGGCCGTCACGCGAAAGGGAGGCGGGGAAACCGCCCTGCGGCTCGTCCCCCGCGGCGACGGCGCGCCGGAAGTGCGCCGTGTCGACCTGGTGGTCGGGAACGGCGACCTGCTGGTGCGGGAGGTCCACATCTACGACCGGATGGGCGGAGCAAATCACATTTACCTGGAAGGGACGGTGCTCGATCCTGCCCTGCCGCCGGGGATGTTCCGTTTCCGGAAACCCTCGGGGGTGGAGGTGGTCGACGGATGATCCAGGACAACTCCACCACGGTGCGCATAGTGACTCTCGGCTGCGCGAAGAACACGGTGGACACGGAGGTGATGGCGGGCCTTCTCGCGGAAGAGGGGTGCCGCGTCGTCTCCGCCGGCCGCGCGGACGTGGCGATCGTAAACACCTGCGGGTTCATCCGGGACGCGAAGGAGGAATCGATCGGGGAGATACTGGCCTGGGGACGGGCCAAGGAGAGGGGCAGGATCCGCAGGCTGGTCGTGGCCGGCTGCATGGCGACAAGGTACCGGGACGACCTTCCAAAGCTGCTTCCGGAAGTCGACCTGTTCGTCGGTCCCGGCGACCTTCCGGACCTTCCGGGCCTGATCCGGGGGATGTTCGAAGGCGATGTCGCCCGCAGCCACGTCGTGGAACGTACGTTCGACGAAAAGCACTACCGGAGCCGGGTTTCCGGTGAAGGGACCGCCTCGGCGTTCCTCAAGATCCTCGAAGGATGCGACAACCGCTGCTCATACTGCACTATACCCATGATACGGGGGCCGTTGAAAAGCAGGTCCAGGGATTCCGTACTTGCGGAGGCACGGATGCTCGTCCGCCGGGGGGCGCGCGAGATCAACCTGATCGGCCAGGACATCACGTCGTACGGCGCCGACCGGGGGGAGAAGGGGGCGCTTGCGCCCCTCGTAAGGGAGATCTGCGCGATCCGCGGGATCAGGTGGGTGAGGCTGCTGTACCTGTACCCGGGAAGGATCGACGAATCGATGATCGATCTCCTGGCGTCGGAAAAGAAGGTCTGCCGCTACCTGGACATTCCCGTCCAGCACATCGACGCCGGAGTTCTCGCAAGGATGGGAAGACGTTATTCGCCGG
>DATBLU010000227.1:0-2686 GCA_036555205.1 Candidatus Deferrimicrobiaceae bacterium | reverse complement strand
GATGACCGCCATGGCCGGGGAGACCGGGAGCAGGAGCGCCTACAAGGTGGTTGAGCTGGCCGACGTAACCGACCAGGCGATCGAGGCGGCGCTTAACCGCTGGACCGAGGAAGGATACCGGTTCGAGTCGATACATTTCGTAACCCAGCCGGGGAACCGGCGTCCGACGATGGCGTTCGTCTTCCTGGTGCGCGGCGACGCGCCGGCCAAGGGGTGACGTCGATGGGCTTCCGGTGGCAGGAACAGAGGGAGTTCTTCAAGGACGCGCGCCGGGCCCGCTATCTTTCGCGGCTGGTGGCCAAGGCCGCCGACCTCATCATCGCCATGTCGCTGTGGCACGTCCCCGGCGCGGCGGGTGCGTTCGCCTCCCTATTCTATATCCTTCTGTGCGACGGTTTCCCCGGAGGGCAAAGCGCGGGCAAGCGGCTGACCGGCCTGAAAGTCGTCCGCGTCGACCGGGACGGCATGGATTTCCAGTCGTCGCTGCTGCGCAACCTGACGGTGGCGGTGCCTTTCCTGTTTTACCTCATACCGGTCGCCGGGCCGTTCCTCGCCTACACCATCGGCATGGCCGTCCTCCTCATCGAGACCTACCTCGGCTTCTACGACGCCGACGGGCAGCGGGCGGGCGACACCCTCGCCGAAACACTCGTGGTGGAATGCCGTCAGGCTGCCGATGACGCCCCTCTATCTGATCGACGGGCATAACGTCCTCTACCGCACCTTTTACGGGGTACCGCGGCTGTCCGCGCCCGACGGCACCCCGACCAATGCGATCCTGGGGGTGGCGAGGATCCTTCTGAAGATCCTCAAGGAGGACCGGCCCGCGGGGATCGCCGCCGTTTTCGACAGCCGGGAGCCCACGCCGCGCCACGACCTGTTTCCCGCCTACAAGGCGACGCGCCTTTCTGTCCCCGAGGACCTTGCCGTTCAGATTCCCCTGGTGATGGAAGTGATCGACGCGCTGGGAATCCCCAGGATACAGGTTCCCGGCGCCGAGGCGGACGACATCATCGGGACGCTTTCGAGAATGGCCGAGGAGAAGGGCGTCGAGGTCGTAATCATATCCTCCGACAAGGACCTATACCAGCTGGTGTCGAAAGGCGTGAAGGTGCGGGACGGGCTTAAGGAAAGGACGGTAGGGGAGGAGGAGGTCCGGGCGACCTTCGGGGTGGAGCCGGCGCAGGTGGCGGACCTGCTCGCGCTCTCCGGCGACCCCTCCGACAACGTTCCCGGCGTCCCCGGCATCGGGGAGAAAACCGCCGCGGAGCTGATCCGGGAGTTCGGCTCGCTTGAAGGGCTTCTGGCGCGCGTCGACAGCCTTAAAGGGAGCCGCAGGGAGAAGATCGGGAGAAACGCGGAGATCGCGAGGCTGTGCCGAACGCTTGTGACGATCGACCGGCGCATTCCGATCGAAGAGACCCTGGAGGACCTTGCTCCACGCCCGATGGCGAATGCCAGGATATCGTCCCTGTTCAGGAAGCTCGGATTCAGGAAGCTGCTGGAGGAACTGGGGCTGGACGCGGAGCCGGCGCTGCCGCTTCAGGGCCCGTCCCAGGCCATCCCGCGGAAATGGAAACGCGCGGAAGGCGCGGAGGACATTCTCGCCGTGGGCTCGAAGGAGGGACCCTCCGCAGCGGCGATCGTCTCCGGAAGGGAGGGATGCGCCGCCGTCTGCGCGGCGGGCGGCGGGACTTTCGTTTTCCCGGCCGCTTCCGTGCCGGGCGTTCTGCGGCGGCTTGCGAAGTCGGGCGACAGGGTCTTCATCTTCGACGGCAAGTCGTTCTTCAGGAGCCACGGAGGCCTCCCCGAACCTTCATTTGCGATCTTCGACCTGCAGGTCGCGGGCTACCTGCTGGACCCGGACGACGGCACTCCGACGCTCGCCAAGCTGTTTGCGAGGCACCTTCCCTCCGCGGTGGGCGCGGCCGGGAATGACTCGCCGGAAGACCGCGCCGCCGGGGACGCCGAAGGGCTGATGTCGCTGGGGCTGGTTCTCGATGCGAAGCTGTCCGAGGCCGGACTCACGCCGATCTTCCGCGACGTGGACATGCCCTTGCTGCCGGTGCTTTACCGCATGGAGGAGGCCGGGATACGGATCGATCCGGAGGTATTCCGGAAACTGTCGGACGAGCTGGCCTTGGGGACGCGCGAAATCGAGGAGAAGGTTGCCCGGATCGCGGGAACCGGCTTCAACATAAACTCTCCCAAGCAGCTCTCGTTCCTTCTCTTCGAGAAGCTCGGCCTGCCTCCGGTCAAAAGGACGAAGACCGGGTATTCGACGGACGTCGAGGTGCTGGAGCAGTTGAAAAGCGCCCACGAGATCCCGGGCCTGGTGCTCGAATACAGGACGCTCGCCAAGATAAAGTCCACCTACGTGGACGTCCTGCCGGGGATGGTCGACCCCCGGGACGGGCGGATCCACACGACGCTCAACCAGACCCAGGCGGCGACCGGGCGGCTCTCATCGTCCGACCCCAACCTGCAGAACATACCGATCCGGACCGAGCTCGGCGTGCGCATCCGTGCGGGATTCGTCGCGGATCCGGGTTTCCTGTTCGTGGGCGCCGACTACTCGCAGGTGGAGCTGCGCCTCCTGGCGCATTTGAGCGGCGACCAGGAGCTTTTGCGCGGGTTCATGAAAGGGGAGGATATCCACACGGCCACGGCGTGCGGAGTCTTCGGC
>DATBLU010000225.1:0-5838 GCA_036555205.1 Candidatus Deferrimicrobiaceae bacterium | reverse complement strand
CTGCATGAAGAAGAAGAGCGCCCCCGCCCCGGTCATGCCTGCCGAGGAAAAGAACATCATCGCGTATCCCAGGTGCTCGGCCACGAATCCGAACGCCGCAGCCCCGATCACCAGCCCCATGTCGAACGCCCCGGTGAACATGGCCATCGCGATCCCTCCTTTCTCCCTTCCGGCGCGATCGAGGATAAGCGCGGAAAGCGAGGGGAAGAGGAATCCGTGCCCTGTCCCGGAGACGGCCGCCACCAGGGAAAGACCCACGGGGCCCGAAAGAAACGGAATGGCGAGGATGCCCGCCCCCAGGAGAAGAAGGGAGACAAGGCTTAGCCGTTCCCTTGGCATGCGGTCGGCGAGCTTGCGCGCCAGGGTCCGCGTTCCGATAACCGAGAGGGCGTAGACGACGAGGAAGATGCCGAGCGAGGGTATCCGCCGGATCAGAAGGAAGACGGGCAGGAAGGTGAAAAGCGAGCCGTACGCCATCCCGAAAAGAAACCCCGCCGAGTTGGGGATGAAGTAAGGGCGCGACAGGAAATCGAGAAGCGATGCGTAGGACAGCCGCGAGCTGACTCCGGGCTCCTTCATCCGCAGGGGCGGAATGCCCGAGAGGAACGCGATCGCGGCCGCGGACAGGAAGAGCGCCTTGAACCCGGCCGCCCCGATCACCCATTCCCCCAGCCAGCCCCCGAGCGCAGTAGGGACGAAGAACGACAGCCCGAACACCCCCAGGGCCTCGGCCCGCCGGTCCGCGGGCGCCACCGCGGCGATGTAGGCGTACGAGGCCGTGGCGAAGAAGGAGTACGCGGCTCCCTGGAAGATGCGGATGGCGAAGAGGTGCGCCCCCTTCTCCGTGACGAACAGCCAGGGGATGGTGGAAGCGCAGGCAAGCAGGGCTCCTGAAACCAGGAACGCCGTGCGGCCCCCGCGGTCCACGAAGAGGCCGTTGACGGGCTTCAGTCCCACGGATACCAGCGTGCCGGTAGCCATTATGAGGCCGATTTCCCCCTCCCGGGCGCCGAGCTGATAGAGGAACGGCGGAAGGAAGATGAAAACCGTGGCGTACAGGGAATAGAGGAAGTTGGAGACGTTCAGCAGGACATAGTTCCGATCGTAGATGGAACGGGGCATACAGGGTACTATACCGGGCGAAGGGATTTTTTCCATACGCCCCTTGCGGTCTTCCCACCCGGGGCGATTTCCCGGAGAATGAGGACATGAAACCGCTTCGAATCGCGCTTGCGCAGATAAACACGACGGTCGGAGACATTGCCGGCAACGCGCGGAAAATCCTGGATTTCACGAATAAGGCCAAGAGGAAGGGCGCAAGCGTGGTCGTCTTCCCGGAACTGGCGTTGACGGGTTACCCGCCGGAGGATCTGCTGCTGCGTGCCTCTTTCATAGAGGAGAACCTTTCCGCCTGGCGCGATCTGGCGAGGAGGATTTCAGGCATCACGGCCGTCGTCGGGTTCGTAGACCGGGGGAAGGACGGGCGGAACTACAACGCGGCGGGGATCGCCTCGGGGGGGCGGGTGCGGGGCGTCTACCGCAAGATGCACCTGCCGAACTACGGCGTGTTCGACGAGGTCCGTTATTTCCGCAGGGGAAAGGAGCCGATGCTGTTCAGGGCGGGCGGCGAGCCGGTGGGAATCACGATCTGCGAGGACATTTGGGTCCGGGGCGGCCCGCTCCCCCGGGAAGCGAAAGCCGGCGCCCGCATGATAATAAACATCTCCTCCTCGCCGTATCACGCGGGCAAGTGGGAAACCCGCCGGGAACTGGTGGCGGGCCACGCGCGGCGCTCCGGGAAGCCGGTCGCATACTGCAACCTCGTGGGCGGGCAGGACGAGCTCGTCTTCGACGGCGGGAGCATGGTGGTCTCCGGCAAGGGGGAGCTGCTGGCGCGTGCGGAGCTGTTCAAGGAGGAGCTGCTGGTCTGCGACGTGGACGGGGATGGAAAGGGAGGCTCCGTCGCCCCCGTCCCCGGCGAGGAAGAGGAGATCTTCAACGCGCTGGTTCTGGGAACGCGCGACTACGTGGAGAAGAACCGGTTCCCCGGCGCGATAATAGGGCTGTCCGGAGGCATCGACTCGTCGCTCGTGGCGGCGATCGCCGTCGAGGCGCTGGGCCCCTCCCGCGTCATGGGAGTCACGATGTCCTCCCCGTACACGTCGCCCCGGAGCGTGGAAGATGCCCACCTGCTCGCGGACAACATGGGTTTCCGGTGCATCGACCTGCCAATCAAGGAGCCCTTCGCCGCGATGCTTGCGGCGCTTGCCGGGACGTTCCGGGCCTGCCCGCCCGACGCCACGGAAGAGAACATCCAGGCGCGGATACGCGGGATGCTGCTCATGGCCCTCTCCAACAAGTTCGGCTCGCTCGTGCTTACGACCGGGAACAAGAGCGAGATGAGCGTAGGATACGCGACCCTTTACGGAGACATGGCCGGCGGTTTCGCCGTCATCAAGGACCTCTACAAGACGATGGTCTACCGGGTGTCCCGGTACTACAACGGGAGGCAGGGCGCCCCCGTGATCCCGGAGCGGGTCCTGACGCGGCCGCCGTCGGCGGAGCTCAAACCCGACCAGCGGGACTCAGATTCGCTGCCCGAATACGACGTTCTCGACCCGATCCTCAGGATGTACGTGGAGAAGGACCGCAGCATCCCGGAAATGGTCGCAAGGGGGTTCCCCGAGGATGTCGTGCGGAAGGTCGTCTCCCTCGTGGACAGGAGCGAATACAAGCGCCGCCAGGCCCCGCCGGGCGTGAAGATAACGCCCCGCGCCCTGGGCAGGGACCGCCGCATGCCCATCACGAACCGGTCGAACGGCTGATCATCGGACGGTGACGGTCCGGTATTTCGAGATGCGTACCAGGCCGGGCCTGGCCCCCTTGAACTTGGAGACGTGCCGCGCCTCGGCCAGGAACACCTGCACGTTCGACTGCCCCTTCGCCTTGCTGTGCAGCACCGCGAGCCGCGCCGCCTCCTCTATTACCGCAGCGGGCGCCTCCTTCCCCGCGGGGACCTTGACGAGCACGTGGCTTCCGGGAATTCCCTGCGCGTGCAGCCACAGGTCGCCGGGCGCCGAGAGCTCCTTGACGATCCGGTCGTTGCCGACGTTGTTCCTGCCGACGAGGATCGCATATCCCGCAAACTCGAGGCGGTCCACCTGCGGGACCGGCGGCCTGGCGTCATCGGGACGCCGCGGACTTTTCTTTCCGACCTTGCGCGCCTTCTTCGGCGCAAACGCCTGGGCGAGCTCCTGCCGAACGGCGATCAGTTCCTCCCTGATCTTCGCCGCCGCAAGCAGGCCTTCCAGCGATTCCAGGTAGTACACGGACTCCGCCACTTCGCGCTTGCGCTTCCGGACGATGTCGACCGCCCTCTTCGCCTTCTTGTGGAGGAGGAAATACCGGGTCATGTTCTCCACGGGGGTCTTCGCGGGATCGAGGGGAATCCGCGCGTACTCCGTCATCCCCTTTCGCAGTTCCTGCAGGTGGGCTTTCAGGACCTCTCCGTGTGCGCCCCCTTTCATCCCTTCCGCCAGCCGCTCTTCGTCTCCCCCGACGTTTTCCAGCTTGTGACGTTCTTTTTTCAGCAGGGAGTGGATGCGCGAGCCGAGCTGCTGCCTCAAGACAGCCAGCTCGCGCGCGGCCGCGGCATCCGAGTAAAAAGCGTCGGCGGCGGCGTTTGCGCTCGGAAACGGGGCGAAGCCGGTAAAGCCTGCGGCCGGGCACGGGAAGGGGAGCAGCCGTTTCCTGCCGGACGGGAGCGTGCCGATTCCGGGGGAGAAGTCGTTCTCTTCGTACCGGCGCACGAACTCCCGGATCGCCGCGTAAAGGTCCGCGGGGCCGCCCCCGGCTCGTCCGGCCGCCTCGCTCGCCAGCTCCTGTCCCAGCCCCGAGATTTCCTGCTGGAGGGTGCGGGGGAAGCCCTCGGCGGACAGCGCGCAAACGCGTTCGGCGTCGGCCGCGGTGAATTCCGGCAGGAAAATCCGCTCGGGCCGGGGAAGCGGTCGATACGGGATCCCGGCGCAGATTTCCCGGATGCGGCTCTCCTCGGAAGACACATCGCGCAGCGGCTCGAGGATCGTTCCGTCCTCGTCCGCGTATATCAGGTTGGCGTGCCGTCCGTACAGTTCGGCGTAAAGGGCCGTCCGACGGTGGACGGGATCCGGGCGCGAGGCGACGAAATCGATCCTCACCAGCCGGTCGAACGGGGCGACGGACAGGCCTTCGATGCGCATCCCTTCCATATGGCGCCTCAGGAACTGGCAGAACCTGGGCGGGGAAGGGGGATTCGGGACTTTGCGCGAGGAAAGGTGGATGCGGCAGAGTTCCGCGTCTGCGGAGAGAAGGAGGCGCTTCTCTTCCCGGCCGGTCCAGAGCGTAAGGACTATCTCCTTATCCGCCGGCTGATGGACCTTGGATACGAGCGCGCCGGCCAGATCGGCCGCGAGCTCCGCCACGATCCGCTTGAGGAGAAAGGCGTCCATCGAAGCTTCATTCTACGACGGTTGCCGGGCGCCCGCTCCGATCTATAATGGGCCGATGCCTTTCACCGATGCCCCGGGATTCCGCATGGCCTACGAGGTCCACGGCGCCGGCTTTCCGCTCCTGCTGATCAACGGGCTGGGAAGCGACCGGAGGGAGTGGATAGACCAGGTCCCGGCGTTCGAGCGGCGCTTCCGGGTGATCACGTTCGACAACAGGGGCTCGGGGGAGAGCGAATCGCCGCAGGGGCCTTATACGACCGCCCTGATGGCCGACGACGCGGCGGCTATCCTGTCTTTCCTGGATTTAAGGCGCGCCCACGTGCTGGGAGTGTCCCTGGGCGGTATGATCGCGCAGGAATTCGCCCTGCGGCACCCGGGAATGGCGGGGCGGCTCATGCTGGTCTGCACTTCCCCGGGAGGAGACGTATCGGCGCGCCCGTCTCCCGAGGCGCTCTCCGCCTTCGTACGCGCTCCCGGGGGGGACAGGGAGGCGGAGCTGCGGCGTACGATCCCCTTCCTGTACACCGAACGGTTCCTGGCGGAACATCCCGGGAAGATAGAGGCGTTCATCGCGAGAAGGCTCTCCTCGCCCGCGTCGGCGGAAGGTTACGCGGCTCAGCTGGCCGCGGCAGTCGGCCATTCGGCGGGAGACCGGCTAAGCGCCATCCGCGCGCCCACGCTGGTGATCGCGGGGACGGCGGACCTCCTCGTGCCTCCGTCCAATTCCGAATTTATAGCCGAGCGTATCCCGGGAGCGAAGCTGGTGCTGCTGCCCGGCGCCCCCCACCGGCTTTTCGCGGAGAACGCCGAAACGTTCAACAGCGCGGTGCTGTCGTTCCTGGCTGAGTGCTCACTTTCATAAATACGCTCACATTCGAGCGCCGCTGCATCCGCCCCGGCTTCGTTGCCCTCCCTCGGCGTATTCCCGATACGCCTTCGGTCGGGCGCCTTGCCGGCGAGCGCTTCGCGCTCGTCCCGCAGTGGAGATTGTTTGTCGGTAACCCGCATGGGAGGCGGCGCATCATCGCTCTCGATGTTGACCGTATTTATGAAAGGGAGCACTAGGGTCAGAGCGCCCCGGCGGCGCGCAGGTCTTTCTCGAACCTGGACGCGTCGAACCCGTCTCCGGAAACGATGGCCCCCTCGATATCGAGCGTCGGGACCTTCCTCAGCCCCTCGTTGAGCCTCATCACGATCTGCGCCGCATCGGGATTCTTCTCTATGTCGACCTCTTCGTATGCGATTTTCCGCTCGTCGAGAAACTTCTTCGCGGCCCGGCAGTCGCGGCACCAGGAAGTCGTATACATGACGATCCGCTTTCCCATGGCGTGTCCCCTTTTCCCTTCACGGC
>DATBLU010000211.1:0-1728 GCA_036555205.1 Candidatus Deferrimicrobiaceae bacterium | reverse complement strand
AAGGATCCAGTCCCTCCGCCGCAAGAAGGGCCGCCACCGCCTTGGCGCGCTTGAGGGAGAGCTGATAGTTGTAAGGCTTGTCGCCGACCGTGTCGGTGTGACCCACGACGCTTACGTCGACCGGAGCGCGCGCCCTGGTGGCGCGCATGACTTCGTTGAGCCTGGACCGCGATTCGGCGGTAAGCTCCGCGGAGTCGTGCCTGAAATAGAGTATGTACCGGACCGGCGCCTTCGGAAGCGTCTTCAGCGCCGCGCCTACCGCGGCGGCTACCTCCTTCTCGGGCATGACGAACGGCTCCCCGGGGGATGCGCCCGCATCGACGCTGACCGCCTGGCGGGGCTCCGACAGCGTGCGCTCGCTTCCCGCGCCGGAAACGACGACCGCGCCGGTTTTTCCGTGCTCGTCGGGAAGCAGCACGACGGAGGTCCGTCCCGAAGGCGGCACCGTTGCGCAGGCGGCGGCAAGCAGCAGGACGCCGACGAGCAGCGCATGCTTCATCGTTTCCCCTCCGGTAACGGCGTGAGATTTTTTTTTCATTTAATGCGACGTCCCGTTATAAAGTCAAATCGTCTTGCGCGGGAATGCGGCCTTCATCCAGCTCCTGACCGCCTTGATCACGGGACGCTTGTAGATGGAATGAAAAAGCTTGTAGAGCCGCAGGAAACAATCCTGCTGTTCGAACCTGATCCTTGCGCCCTTGCGGACCTTCGTGAATTCCTCGGCGAAAGTTTTCGCCTTGACCAGCTGGCGCCTGGCCGTCCGGCCCTCTACGGTTTCCTTAAGGAAAAACGAGATCTCCTCGGACTCGAGAAGCATGCCTATCGCCGCCGTGATTTCCGCGGCCCTCTTCCGGCCGGCGAAGGGCGGGCGCCGCGGCGTGGCGCAGTCGGAGCAGATCCTCAGGGCATGGTAGAAATTGCCGGGGTTGAACGATCCGCCGGCGGCCTCCATCATGTAGGCCAGCGCCGTCATGGTTTCGCGGCGTTTCAGGATGCGCGCGGCCTCGGCCTGGATCGAGGGATCGAAGGATTTAATCGCATGCACGGCATCCGCGCGCCAGCTTTTCGGGGGGTGGGGGAGAATTTTCTTCGCCAAGGCCCGTTTCCTCCGCAAGATAGTTAATACTAGCCGGAAACGGGTCCGGCCGGAAGGGAGCCTCCCTTCCGGCCGGATATCCGCTTTAGCCTCCGGGGCGAAGACGGGCCCGGGGGGCGGACTGTTTTACTCGCCTAGCTGACCTTCAAGGTGTCGACCAGGGACTTCACGGCCGCGACCGATTTTTCCATCATCGCTTTTTCTTCCGCGTTGAGCGAGAACTCGATGATTTTCTCCACGCCGCCGGCGCCCAGGATGGTGGGCACGCCGACGAAGTAGCCCTTCACGCCGAACTCCCCGTTCAGGTAGACGCAGGAGGGCAGGACGCGCTTCTGGTCCTTCAGGATCGACTCGACCATGGAGATGGTCGAGGAAGCGGGGGAATAGAAGGCGGAACCGGTCTTGAGCAGGGCGACGACTTCCCCGCCGGCCTTGCGAGTGCGGTTCACCATGGCTTCCATGACTTCCTTCGCCTTGGCCGCGCTGCCGTACTTGCGCTCAAGCAGCTCCATGACGGGAATCCCGGCGACGTTGGCGTAGCGCACAAGGGGGACCATGTCGTCGCCGTGGCCGCCAAGGGTCATGGCGGACACGTCGCGGACGGAAACGCCGAGCTCCCAGGCGATGAAGGT
>DATBLU010000187.1:0-5102 GCA_036555205.1 Candidatus Deferrimicrobiaceae bacterium | reverse complement strand
GAGGATGCCTTTTTCCTTCACGCTGCACGGGATCAGCGCCCTCCCGGCCGACCACCCGCAATGCCTCGGAATGATGGGAATGCACGGGACCGTGGAGGCCAACCGGGCGATAGAGCACGCCGACCTGATCATAGCGCTGGGAATGCGCTTCGACGACCGCGTGACCGGGAAGCTCGACGAATACGCGAAAAACGCGAGCGTGATCCACGTCGAGCAGGACCCCTCCGAAATAAACAAGAACGTGCGTGCGACGCTCGCCGTATACAGCGACCTTAAGCCGGCAGTCGTGGAAATGGCCAAGGTCGTGGAGCCGAAACAGTACAAGGAGTGGTATGAATTCGCGGCCGAGAACCACAGGGAGTGGGAACGCATGGATCCCGTGAACCGGGAGAACGGCCGCCGGGGGGGCAAGAGCCTGCTTATGGGAAGCGTTATCCGGAAGCTGTCGGAACTGACCGACGGAAAGGATAACGTGGTGGCCGACGTGGGGCAGCACCAGATGTTCGCGGCCAGATACTACCGGTTCCGGCGGTTCAACACCTGGTTCAATTCCGGGGGGCTCGGGTCGATGGGCTTCTCGGTCCCGGCGGCGATGGGGGTGAAGTTCGCACGTCCCTCGGAGCGGGTTTGGGTGGTCGTCGGGGACGGATCCTTCCAGATGAACATCCAGGAACTGGGCACCATCATGGAGCAGAAAATCGATCTCAAGATCGTCCTCCTGAACAACAATTTCCTGGGAATGGTCCGGCAATGGCAGGACCTCTTCCACGGGAGCCGTTTCGTCGGCACGCCGGTGATGAACCCGGACTTCATCGCCCTCGCCGGGGCGTACGGCATAGCCGGGGAGAGGGTGAAGGAAGGGAAAGCACTCGTGCCGGCATTGAAGCGCGCGATGAATCACAAGGGAGCCTATCTCCTGGAGATCGTGACGGACATGGAAGAGATGATCCTTCCCATGATACCGGCTGGGTCCCGCTTCTCCGACATGAAGGTGACCCGATGAAACCGAAGAAGCTGCACACCATACTTGCGTTCGCCCACAACCAGCCCGGGGTCCTTTACAAGCTGCTTTCCCTGATCCGCAAGAAACGCTACAACGTCGAGACGATCACGGTGGGGCACACCCACGTCGCCGGGATCAGCCGCATGACTATTTCCTTCTCCCATGACGAGGGGAACAAGTTCGAGCAGGTCGTCAAGCAGATAGAGAAGATCACGGAGATCCCGAAGACCGAGGACGTGACCGACGCGAACGTGATCAACCGGGAGCTTGTGCTCCTTAAGGTGCGCGCGACCCTGCAGGACCGCGTGCACGTGACGGCGACGGCGCAGATACTGGACGGGAAAGTCATCCACGTCGCCCCGGCGCACATGATCGTGGAGATCGCGGGCAGGCAGGAGAACGTCGAAAGCACCATACGCATGTTCGAGGAATTCGGCATCCTGGGCATAGCGCGCACGGGAGCCACGGTCATGCACCGGGAAAACGAGGATATGGGGCTGGACCGGATCGTCCTTCCCCGGGGGAAAAAACCGCAATGACGGCCCATGTTCTTGTGAGCGCCTGCCTGCTGGGGGAGCGGGTCCGGTACGACGGAGGCCACAAGCGGGACGAGATTCTCGTCGGGAAGCTGGCCGGACGCGTCCAGCTGATCCCGGTGTGCCCCGAGGTCGAAAGCGGCCTTCCGATCCCGCGGGAGCCGATGCGTCTGGCGGGAGATCCCGAGTCCCCCCGCCTGATCGCGGTGAAAAGCGGGACCGACCGTACGGAGCCGGTCATGCGATGGACGCTGGCCCGTCTCCGGGAGCTGGAGTCACGGGAACTTTGCGGCTACGTCTGCAAGCGGAACTCGCCCTGCTGCTCGGGGAAGGAACGGATCGCGGTCCTGGGCGATCCTTCCGCCGTGGCGTTGTCCGGGACGGGGCTGTTCACTAAAGCTTTCATGGAGCATTTCCCCGATGTCCCCGTGGAGGATGAAGGGCGCCTGAGGGACATTGCCCTGATGGACATGTTCCTGGAGAAAGTGTTTGCCCTGCGTCGGCAAAGGGATGAACGGAGCTGATATCCCGCCGCGTCACTTCCGGTTTCTTCTGATCGTCACGTTCAGCATCAGGTCCGGGGAAAACGAGGGCTTCAGGTTTTCGGTCAGGGAAAACTCGTAGACGTTCATGCCGGAGGAGTACCGGTAGCCTACCGTTACGAGCGCCGGCCTGGCCAGCAGTACGGGGAACGCCAGACCTTCGCGCGGCAGCGGCGTGTCCTGGATGAAAAACTGCCCGAGGAGGCTGCTTCGCTTCGAGAGGGCGGCCTCGATGCCCAGCCCGCCGTACCGGTAGTCGTCGAAGGGCAGCGTCGCGAAACCGCGGAGGTCTCCCGGAAACACCTTCCCTATATCAGCGTATACGTTGACCCGGCCGCCGAACTTCCGCTCGGCGAGGATTGCGACCCTCTTGTCGATCCGGCCGTTTCCGTACCCTTTCCTCGGATTGCCGGTAGGGAATTCAAGGTCCGCCAACAGGGCAACCGCGAGGGCATCGTCCCGGAACAGCTCTTTTTTCGCGTACGCCCGTATGTCCCCAAGCCCCAGGCGGCCGCTTTCTCCCCTTACGACCGTCCGGCCGTCCTTGCTCACTTCGAACCGGAAACGCTCGGGCCCCTCCGTGTGCTTGCCGGATTCGATTCCGAAAACCTCGTGGAACTCCACGATGCTTTCGTCCAGGAAGCCGCCATTGAAGCTTGTTATGCGAACGTCGACGCCTGTTTCAACGGACCCGGCAAAGGTTTTCCCGTACCTCACCGCAAGCTCGGTCGCTTCCAGGTCTATCCGGAAATCCATCCCGCCGTCCGATTCGATGAAATCGACGCTGGAGTGCGACAGGCTGAAGGAAAGCGAATCTTCGCAGGCCGCCCGTTCAAGGTATGGCGCGTCGAGGATGGACGAGAGCGGGAAACCGTTCCTTACCCGGAGCGGCCCCTGGAACGAAGACGCCGTATCCGGCGCGGCGACCGCCAGCGCAAGAAGAATAACGGCTGCGGCCGCGGCCGGGTTCAATAGCGGCGGTTGTCGAAAATGCGCCGGGTCTTCCTCTCCGAGCGGGGAAAGGTCCCGTACGGCGCGATTTCCACGGAGCACGACACCATGAGGTTGCGCTTGATTTCGCCCGCGATCGCCCCGGCCAGCGCGCCGTTCGCGCTCTCTCCGAGGCCGGCTGCGCGCTCGGCCTTGACGGTCATGTAATCCTTACCGTCTTCCCGCCGGTCGAAGATCACCTGGTACTCGCTGCCTGCGCCGTCGATCCTTGACAGGACCTCGTCCACCTGGCCCGGGTAGATGTTGACGCCGCGGAAGACGACCATGTCGTCGGATCGTCCCAGGATCCGGTCGTGCCTGGGAAGGATGCAGCCGCAGGCGCAGTCGCCGTCGATGAACCGCGTCAGGTCGCGCGACCGGTAACGGACCAGGGGAGCGCCTTCCTTTCCGAGAGTCGTGTAAACCATCTCGCCGATCTCTCCGGGGGCGACGGGCTCCAGGGTCCCGGGGTCCAGAATCTCCAGGACGTAGAAGTCGGCCCAATAGTGTATCCCCGCCTCCATGCGGCAGGAAAGCCCGGTGCCGGGCCCGTAGAGCTCGGTGAGCCCGGGGATGTCGTATACCTCCTTCACGCCCAGCAGGTCCTTGATCGTGACGATCATCGCGTCGCTCGTCCGCTCCGCGCCCAGGATGACCTTCTTCAGGGCAAGCCGTCCGCGTATCCCGCGGGCGTGCACCTCTTCGGCCAGCAGAAGCCCCATCGAGGCCGTGCAGCACAGGACCGTCGTTCGAAGGTCCAGGAGGAAAGTGCACTGGAGGTCCAGGTTCCCGGGGCCCGCGGGAATCGTCATCGCGCCCAGCTTCTCGGCGCCGAGCTGGAAGCCCGCTCCTGCCGTCCACAAGCCGTATCCCACGCAGATCTGCACCCGGTCGTCCCGGGTGACCCCCGCGAGCTCGTAGCAGCGGGCGAACATGTAGAGCCAGTCGTCAATATCCTTCTGCGTGTAGCAGAGTATCTTCCGCTTGCCGGTGGTCCCGGAGGAGGAATGGATCCGCACGATGTCCCGTGGGGGGACCGAGAGCAGCGGCAGGGGATACCCTTCCCGCAAGTCCTCGGCGGTGGTGAAGGGAAGCCGGGAGAGGTCCTCAATGGACCGGATATCATCGGGCCCGACGCCTGCCTCCTCGAATTTCCGCCTGTAGAACGGGGAATTCTTCCATGCATGGGAAACGGTCCATCGCAGCCCCTCGAACTGCAGGGCCGGCAGGTCCGCCGGGTCCGTGTATTTCGGAAGGAATCGTAGAAGCATGGCAGATAAACTTATCGCGTTCCTTCCCGCATTCCAAGAGCGAGAGCTTGAAGAGACGCGCCGAGGAGGCTTTCCTTTCCCTCGAGCCGCCTTTTAAGAGCGGCCTCGACGTCCCCTTGAGAGCAGAAAAGAAGTCCCGTCCCTTCGGCGTTTGCCGATCCTGAAAGGGCGCAGCCCAGCAGGACCAGGTTGGCGGCCATGGGGTTGCCGCTTTTCCGCGCCAGGCCGTCGGCGTCCACGGTGCGAATGTTCGGTCCCCCGCCTTCCGGGCCGCCTCCCGGCGGGGCGTTTACGAAAGCCCAGCCGGCGGGGCGGAGGAACCGCCGGTGCAGAGCGAAATTTTCCGCCGAAAGGACAAGGAGCCCGTCCGCGTGCGACGGGCGCACTAGCGGGCTCGAGAAATCCCCTACCTTCAGGTGGGAGACGACCACGCCCCCCCGCTGCGCCATCCCGTGCGTCTCCGAGGTGAGGACGCCCGCCCCCATTCCTATGGCGGCGTCCGCGAGCAGGCGGGTGATGAACAGCACACCCTGTCCTCCGACGCCGCTCACCAGTATCTGCTGCCGCGCGGTCACCGGCTCTCCCCCTCCGGCGGCTCGGCGCGGATGGCGTCCAGGGGGCATACATGGAGGCAGACGCCGCAGCCGTTGCACAGGAGGCCGTCGATGGAGACGCGCTTTCCCTCCTCGTCGTAGAGAAGCGCGGGGCATTCGAACTGCGTCGTGCAATACCGGCAGCCGTTGCACGCATCGGTGATGAA
>DATBLU010000185.1:0-9230 GCA_036555205.1 Candidatus Deferrimicrobiaceae bacterium | reverse complement strand
TCTCCGACGTAGCCCGCCTCGGTCAGCGTCGTCGCGTCGGCGATGGTGAAGGACACGTTCAGGATGCGGGCGAGGGTCTGCGCGAGCAGCGTCTTGCCGCTGCCTGTCGGCCCCAGGAGGAGGATATTGGATTTCTGCAGCTCGATGCCGTCGGTCGTGCGGGACTCTATCCGCTTGTAGTGGTTGTACACCGCCACGGAAAGGATCTTCTTGGCGCGCTCCTGCCCGACCACGTACTCGTCGAGGATCTTCTTGATCTCGGCCGGCTTGGGAAGCCTTCGGCGTTTCTCGTCTAAAGAATGTTCTACCTCGGTCTCTTCGGAAATGATGTCGTTGCACAGCTCGACGCACTCGTCGCAGATGTAGACCGTCGGCCCTGCTATGAGCTTCCGCACCTCGTTCTGTGCCTTGCCGCAGAAGGAGCAGACCAGAAGGTTCGCCTTGTCGTTGAATTTCCTCGTCACCGAAGGCCTCCGTCAATCCACGAGCGGCTTTGCGGCCGCCAGTCTCTTGTCGACCACCTGGTCGATTATACCATAGGTCCTCGCCTGCTCCGCCGACATGAAGTAGTCCCGCTCCGTGTCCGCCGCGATCCGCTCCAGCAGCTGTCCGGTGTGCTTCGCCAGGATCTTGTTGAGCTCCTCCCGCATCCGCAGGATCTCCTCGGCCTGGATCTTGATGTCGGTCGCCTGGCCCCTCGTCCCGCCCATCGGCTGGTGGATCAGTATCCGGGCGTTGGGCAGGGCGGTCCGCTTTCCCGGCGCGCCGCCGGCCAGGAGCACCGCCGCCATCGAGGCGGCCTGGCCGATGCACACGGTGGAGACCTTCGGTTTTATGAACTGCATGGTGTCGTAGATCGCCATGCCGGCGGTCACAAGCCCGCCCGGCGAGTTGATGTACAGGTTTACGTCCTTGTCGGGGTCCTCGGCCTCAAGGAACAGGAGCTGCGCGATGACCAGGTTCGCTATGTCGTCGTCGATCTGGTTCCCGATGAAGACGATCCGGTCCTTGAGCAGCCGTGAAAAGATATCGTAGGAACGCTCGCCGCGGCTGGTCTGTTCCACTACTATGGGCACAAGCGTCATTCGGCCGGGACCTCCTCAGTGACTTTTGCGTTTTCCAGAAGGAACGCCATTACCTTCTTCTCGAGGAGCCGGTTCCGGAGCGCGTCCATACGGTCCTCGTCCCCGTAGAGTTCCCTCACCTTTTCATAGCTCATCCGGGCCGCCGCCGCCATATCTTTCATCTCCGCCTCGATCTCGGAAAACTGGACGTCGATGGCTTCCTGCTTCGCGATCGCTTCGAGCAGCAGGGAAATCCGTACGGTTCGTTCCGCGTTCGGGGCGAACCTCTCCTTCATCTTTTCGAAATCCATGTTCACTTTCTTTAGGTCGACTCCCTGGGAGGCGAGCCGGTTCGCCGTGTCCTCTATCATGCTCAGCACCTGCCGGTCCACGAGCGACCGGGGGACCTCGAATGCGTTCCTTTCCGTCAGCCCCTTCTTTATCTCCTCTTCCGCGCGATTGCGGGACCGCTCCTCGCCTTCCGCCCGCAGCCGTTCGGCAAGCTTCGACCGGAGCTCTTCCATGCTTTTTATGTCGCTGAAATTCTTGACGAAATCTTCATTCAGCTCCGACAGCCTCTTTTCCCGGACGCCGTTCACCACGACGTCGAAACTCACCTTCTTTCCCGCATACTTCCTGTTTGGGGCGTCTTCCGGGTATTCCACCTCGACCGTCTTGCGGTCCCCCGGCGCGGCTCCCGACAGGGCCGACTCGAAATCCTTCCCGAAGGGGACCCCTCCGCCCAGGATCAGGCTCGCGGGCTGGCCGGTCTCGATCGCCTCCCCGCCGGCGGTCGATGAGAAGGTCACCTCCACGAGGTCGCCGTCGGCCGCCCCGCGCCCCTCCACCCCATGGTAACTGGCGAAGGATTCCCGCAGGTTCTCGAGCGCGGCGTCCACCTGTTCCTCTTTTATCTCCACCTTCTCCTTCACCGCCGGCAGCCCCTTGTAATCCGCCGGAATAACCTCCGGAACGACCTCGAAGGTGGCCGTGAAGGCGAACTCCTGCCCCTCGGCGATTTTCGCGCCGTCGATCCTGGGCATCGAGAGCACCCGCAGGTTGTTCTCCTTGACCGCCTCGGCGATCGATTCCTTCACAAGGTGCTCGGCGACCTCCCCCTCTACGTGGTCCTTGAAAAGCCGCTTCACCATGGACATGGGGGCCTTGCCTTTCCGGAATCCACGGAGAGGGACCATCTTGCGCACTTCGGCATACCCCTCCTCGATCCGCTTCGCCACTTCATCCGGAGGGACCTCGACCCTGATACGCTTCTCCACGCCGCTGACCGCTTCAACGCTCTTTTTCATCGTCTCTGTTCTCTTTCCTTTGCTTTATATTTTAGATAGCGCCGCACCGTTCGGTGGTGCGAGAGGAGGGATTTGAACCCTCACGGTTGCCCACCGGATCCTAAGTCCGGCGCGTCTGCCATTCCGCCACTCTCGCACCCAAGTGAGCATGCATGAACGGAAAACCACAGTATATCCGGAAGGTTCCCCAACGCAAGCGCAAAGTGTCCCCCGATCAGGGGAGATGCAGGATCCGGCGGGCGTTCGACATGAAGATCTTGTCGATGACGGCGGGCGGGTAGTTTTCCGCGTCCCAGTCCCGGAACAGGCGCTCGTGGGTGAGAACGGGGTAGTCCGAGCCGAACATGACCTTGTCCTGGAGCCGCCCCGCGATTTCCTTCTTGAGCTCCGGGGTGAAGTACCTGGGCGACCAGCCCGACGTCTCCATGTAGACGTTGGCCTTGTGGAGAAGGATGGCTATCATCTCGCTCTGCCACGGCCACGCAGGGTGGCATGCGATGATGTCCAGCCCGGGGAAATCCGCCGCGACGTCGTCAAGGTGTATGGGCTGGGTGTACTTGAGCTTCAACCCCATCCCCCCCGGCGTTCCCGCGCCCAGTCCCGTCGTGCCTGTGTGGAACTGGACCGGGACATTGAGCTCCACGCACTTCTCGTAGAGCGGATAGAACCGCCGGTCGTTCGGAAAAAACGCCTGCGCCACCCCCTGGAACTTGACGCCGGCCATTCCCAGGCTCCTTACCGCCCGATCCAGTTCGCGTACGGCAGCTTCCCCCTTCCAGGGATCGACCGAGGCCCACGAGCCCACGATCGCGTCGGGAAAGCGGGATCGCAGGGAAACCACGTAATCGTTGGTCGTGGCGGGCAGCTTCGTCGTCGATTCCGCGTCCCAGGCTATTATCATGGCGCCGACTCCCGCCCCGCGGAACTCTTCAGCCATCTCATCGTCCGTTCGGACGCGGAACGGCGTCTTGTAGTACGCCTCCAGGGCCTCGAAGTAAGGCCGCATCGATTCGTACCACGGGCGCGTGCTCGGATGCGCGTGGATGTCGATCGCTTTCAAGGCGCTACTGGAGGTCCAGCCCCTCCTCGAAAGCCTCGGCGGGAAGGTCGAACTGCATCCCGAAAATGTAGGATCCCATCGGCTCGTCCGCCCCCCTGAACCAGACGACCTTTCCCGATACCCGGACGGGCGGATCGCCCTCTACGAAGACGGTGGCGTCGACCTTGTTTCTCGTGGTCATAAGGGTGTCGTACATGACGTGGATGCCGTCGGGCGCTATCTTGGGGGTGACGACGGACATGCCGTTCACGGAAAGATCTTTCACGGTCCCGGTCACCGGAGAGGAAACCTTTCCCGGATCCCGGCCGCTCTGGACTGTAAAGACTACTGTGGCCATTCTCTTGCGTCTCTCCTTTCTTCTCCTCTCCCTGGAAAACAGGGTCACTCGGACACTCCTTCCTTTTTCTCCTCGTCCATGCGCCGCAGGCCTTCCATCATGAGCTGCATCTCGTCCATCGCGATGGTCCGCAGCTGGGTTGTCTGGCCGTGGGCGATGACGAACGGGCCTTCCTGCCGGTAAAGCAGCTTGTAGAAAGCCTCCTCGCCCGAGAGCGCCCCCGCCTCGCAATGGCGGATCCGCCCGTTTTCGAAGAATATGCGTCCGTCCTCCTGCCCTGCGCCCTTCAGGGTAACACAGGCTGTCTTCAATCCGAGGTGCAGCGTTTGGACGATGTCGGGGATGCCCAGGTTCTTCAGGTCCCCCACCACGCCCTGGCTGGGGCCCGTCGCGCCTTTCCTGAGGCGGGAATCCCTCCTTATGATGTTCCGGATCCTCGCGGCCAGCTCCTTAAGCTCCACGGGCTTTATCAGGTAGTCCTCGGCGCCGAGATACAGCGCTTCCACCTTGATCTGCGTATCGTCCTTGGCCGAAAGGAAGATGACCGGGATGTCGGCGAACTCGCTTCCCGCCTCCCGCATCTTGCGGAACATGGCCAGGCCGTCCATGCCGGGCATCACCACGTCCACGACCGAGAGGTCCGGCTTCTCCATCGACATCAGTTTCAAGGCCTCCTCGGCGTTGTCCGATGCGATGACGTCGAATCCCTCGTTAACCAGCTTGAGCTTCAGGAGCGTGAGGTAGTCGACCTCGTCGTCCACCATCAGCACCTTGGGCTTGGACCCCACGCCGCGGAAGTAGTATTTCCGCTCGATCACGCCTGTGAATATCTCCACGACCTCCGGATCGAACTGGGTCCCCACGTTCTTGTGGAGCTCCTGGATCGCCTCGTCCTTCGTGAGGCTGCGTCGGTAGGGGCGGTTCGCGGTCATCGCGGCGAAGGCATCGACCACCGACAGGATCCGGGCGCCGATCGGGATCTCGCGCCCCTTCAAACCGCTCGGGTAGCCCTTCCCGTCGTAACGCTCGTGGTGATGGATGATTATCGGCCTGATTTTCCAGGGGAAATCGATCGAATCGAGAATCTTCGCGCCGTTCTCGCAATGGGACTTGATCGTCTTGAAGTCCGACTCGGTGATCTCCTTCTTCGACGTGAGGATCTCGCTCTTGATGCCGATCTTGCCGATGTCGTGGAGAAGGGACGCCACCACGATCTCGTCGACCATCTCCTGCCCGAGCTTGAGCTCCTCCGCGACCGAGCGGGCGTACTCCATGGTGATATGGGAGTTCCCGCCGAAGAACGGGTCGTTCACCTCCAGGAGCCCGACCAGGACGTCGATCGTCTCGATCAGGCAGTGCTTCATGCGGTCGTCGCTCACGGGGACCGCCACCGGCGGCCGCTCCTCCCCCGCCGCTCTCAGCAGGTCCAGAAGCTCCTTCTGGTCGAGGATGAAGTCGGAGGAGCCGAACCGCAGGACGTCGTCCGAGCTCTTGATGATCGTGAAAGACGAGGCGACGATCGCCCGGGTCTTGGGGGACAGCCGTTGCAGCCTTCTCTTCAGTTCCACGCCGGAGATGTCCGGGAGGAACAGCTCGGCCAGCGCATAGTCCACGGCCCTGTTGGCGGCGATCTTGAGCGCCTCCGCGCCGGTGCCTGCAAGCGACACGTGGAATCCCGACTCCGACAGCAGGTTGGCGAGCATGTCCCGGACGCTCGCGTCGTTGCTGATCACGAGGATCGATTTTTTCTGCAGCGTCTCTGTATTCGCCACGCTCATCGCTTCCGCAGGTCCGCACCGGTCATCTCGGGGGGAGAGGGTATGCCCAGCAGGCTCAGGATAGTCGGCGCGAGGTCCTCCAGCGCCCGGTCCTCCTTGAGCGAGCGGTCCTTTCCCTGGGGGTCCGCGTAGATGAGGGGAACGGGATTGGTCGTGTGCGCCGTGTGCGGCTCACCGGTCTCCGGGTCCACCATCAGCTCCGCGTTGCCGTGGTCGGAGGTGACAAGGGCGGCTCCCCCGGCCTCCCATACCTTTTCCACCACACTTCTCAAGTTCGCGTCGACGGCCTCGACCGCGCGTATGGCGGCCGACAGGATCCCCGTGTGCCCGACCATGTCGCCGTTCGCGAAGTTAAGAACCATCGCGTCGAATTTCCCCGAGCCGATCTCCGCCACCGCGCGCTCGCCGACCTCGTAGGCGCTCATCTCGGGCTGAAGGTCGTACGTCGGCACGGAGGGGGACGGGATGAGCACGCGCGACTCGCCCGGGAAAACCTTCTCCTCGCCCCCGTTGAAGAAGTACGTCACGTGCGCGTATTTCTCGGTCTCGGCGATCCTCAAGTTCCTGATGCCGTGCCCGGCGAAGACCGACGCCAGGATGTTCTTCATCGTCTGCGGCGCGAATCCCGCCGGCAGGCCGAACGTTTCGTCGTAGACGGTCATGCACGCATAGGTAAGGCCCAGGCGTTCAGGCCGTGGGAACCTGTCGAAATTTTCCATGGTCAGGGCGCGGGTGATCTCCCGGGCGCGGTCCGCACGGAAGTTGAAGAATATAACCGAGTCTCCCGGGGAGATGCGCCCCGAGGAGGGGACATTCCCGGCGATGACGGCGGGCTCCATGAACTCGTCGGTCTTGCCCGCCGCGTACGATGCCGATACGGCGGCCACCGGGTCGGCGGCCGCCTTTCCTTCGCCCCGCACCATCGCCTTGTACGCGCGCTCCACCCGGTCCCAGCGGTTGTCGCGGTCCATGGCGTAATACCTTCCGGTGACGGTGGCTATCTCCCCGACCCCCGTTTCCTTCATTTTCGCCAGCAGGTTCTCCACGTGGTGGATGCCGCTGGTGGGCGGGGTGTCCCTTCCGTCGAGGATGGCGTGGACGAACACGCGCGCGAGGCCTCTGCGCTTCGCCATCTCCAGCAACGCATAAAGGTGAGTATGCAGGGAGTGCACGCCGCCGTCGGATAAAAGGCCGATGAGGTGAACCGCCTTCCCGCGCTGCTTCGCCGCGTCCATGGCGCCGCATAACGCGGGGATATCGAAGAATTCCCCCGTGCGGATTGACTTCGAGATCCGCACGAGGTCCTGGTAGACGACCCGGCCGGCCCCGAGGTTCAGGTGCCCCACCTCCGAGTTGCCCATCTGCCCCGCGGGAAGCCCAACGCGCTCCTCGGACGCATGAATGAGCGTGCGGGGATACCCCGCCCACAGGCTGTCGAAAAACGGGGTCTCGGCGAGTGCGATAGCGTTGGCCTCCGCCTCATCGCGATAGCCCCACCCGTCCAGCACGATAAGAGCGACGAACCGTCGTTTCATGTCAGATATTATAGAACACTCCCCTCCCCTCGAATCGCGCCGCCGTCCCCAACTCCTCCTCTATCCTCAGAAGCTGGTTGTACTTCGCGATCCGGTCCGTGCGCGAGGCCGAGCCGGTCTTTATCTGCCCGGTGTTAAGACCCACGACCAGGTCTGCGATTGTAGTGTCCTCCGTCTCTCCCGAGCGATGTGACACCACGGCGGTCCAGCCCGCGCGCTTTGCCATTTCCACAGCGTCGATCGTCTCCGTCACCGTCCCGATCTGGTTGAGCTTTATGAGGACGGAGTTCGCCGCCTTGGCCTCGATCCCCTTGCGGAGGATCTTCGGATTGGTCACGAATATGTCGTCGCCCACGATCTGGATCTTCTTCCCCATGGCGCGGGTGAACAGCTTCCATCCGTTCCAGTCGTCCTCGGAAAAACCGTCCTCGATCGAAAGGATGGGATACTGCCGGCAAAGGTCTTCGTAGAACTTCACCATCCCCTCCGCGTCCTTGGTCGAGCCGTCGGACTTGCGGAAGACGTACTTGCCCTTTTCGCCGAACTCGGAGGCAGCCGAATCGAGCGCAATCCCGATTTCCTTGCCGGGCTTGTAGCCGGCCTTCGTGATCGCCTCGAGGATCACCTCGATCGCCTCCGCGTTAGACGAGAGGAGCGGGGCGAACCCCCCTTCGTCGCCCACGTTGGTGTTCAGGCCCTTTCCTTTCAGGACTTTTTTAAGGTTGTGGAAAGTCTCCGCGCCCATCCTGAGCGCCTCGGCGAACGACGACGCCCCCACCGGCATTACCATGAACTCCTGTATGTCCACGTTGTTGTCCGCGTGCGAGCCGCCGTTCAGGATATTCATCATCGGCACGGGCAGGGTGCGCCCGCCGATGCCCCCGATGTACTGGTACAGCGGCAGACCGCAGGCCTCGGCTGACGCCCTCGCCGCCGCCAGTGATACTCCCAGGACGGCGTTGGCGCCGAGCTTACCCTTGTTCTCCGTGCCGTCCAGGCCGATAAGCACCCCGTCCAGGTAGGACTGCTCCGTGGCGTCCAGCCCGAGGACCTTGGGAGCGATCGTCTTGTTGACGTTGCGGACCGCCTTGAGGACCCCCTTGCCCATGTACTGCTTCGAATCGCCGTCGCGAAGCTCCACCGCCTCCCGCGTGCCGGTCGACGCGCCGGAGGGGACGATCGCGCGCCCCTCCGCCCCGGATTCGAGGCGCACTTCGACCTCCACGGTGGGGTTCCCCCGCGAGTCCAGCACCTGCCTTGCGTGCACATCGATGATCATGGTCATCCGGCGAATCCTCCTCTTATTATGGAAAAGTTACGGGTGTATGAATTCCTTCCCCCCCAGCCTGACGCTCAGCACGGGGCAGGGGGCGACGCGCACCACCTTCTCGGCCGTGCTGCCGAACAGGACGTGCTCCACGCCGGTGCGGCCGTGCGTGCCGATCACGATCAGCCCGGCCCCGCACTCGCGCGCCTTCGAGATTATCTCCCTGTAAGGGATCCCCGATGACAGCGCCGTATCGAAATTCTCGAACCCAGAGAAGTGCGACGCCAGGAAGGCGTCCATGCTCTCCTGCGCGAACTGCTCCATTCGGCTGCGGAGAAGCTCGAGTGGGACGTCCCCGCGGAACATCGGGTCCAGCGCGGCGGGCTCGTCCAGGACGTGGAGCACGAGCACCCGCGAGCCGAACCGCTCCGCCAGCAGCCTCGCTACCCGCGCCGCCTCCGCGGAACAGTCGGAGAAATCGGTGGGAAGCAGTATTTTCGAGAACATGACCCCTCCGGCAAAAAAAATCCCCGGCCACGTGCGGGACGCGGCCGGGGATGCTGTTTTTTCCGCGAACTTTGAACCTTTGGCTATTTCTTCTTTCCGCCGACCGCTTCCTTGAGGCCCTTGCCGGCCGTGAACTTGGGAACCTTCGCCGCCTTTATCTTGATCTGCTCGCCGGTCTGGGGATTGCGGCCCATGCGGGCCTTCCGGTTGCTCACGCTGAAGGTGCCGAAACCAGTCAGGGCGAGCTTGTCGCCCTTCTTCAAAGCTTTCCCGACCGCGGAGATAAATCCGTTCAGCGCCTTTTCCGCGACAGCCTTGCTGACGCCCGCCGAATCAGCCATGGAAGCAACCAGGTCCGCCTTCGTCATCTCCTGC
>DATBLU010000151.1:0-4421 GCA_036555205.1 Candidatus Deferrimicrobiaceae bacterium | reverse complement strand
ATGTTGGTGTAGTACGGCGTCTTGGAGACCGTCAGTTCCTTGATGCTCCCGCCGGGGACGACGGGCGGCTCCTTCTCGGCGGCCGGAAGCAAGGACGGGACCGCCGCCGCAATCGCCAGCAGGAGCATGGCGGCCGGCCAGGCCGGGTTACGCTTGTGTGCCCGCATCCCCCGGAACAGGTTCATCGTCATTTTCCTCCCGCATTCTGTAACTTCATTGAGGTTTCCCGCACTACCTTCGCTCCCGTGTAGTCCCTGAAGTCTTCCATTATGAATATTTCGTCGTCGGTCACGCGCGTGACGGTTCCGCCCCCGCGCCCTATTTTCGTTCCTTTCGTCACCGTGTACCCCTTCCCTTCCGCGTCCTCGACGAGGGCAAATGCCCCCTTGGGCCCCCGGATGACTCCCACGAACTTGAGCTCTCCCAGATCGTAACGCTGCAGGGGGGGCACGGAGTCCATCTCGGCGCGCAACGCCCTGGGCTCGACCTTGAGGAAGCGTATGAAGGGGTCCCGTTTCCCCGCCGGGTTGTAGAAGGCGACTGCCGGCGCCTTTGCCGCCTGTGCATCCGCTGGTTTTGCTGCTTCCGCGGCCGTCGCCTGCGCCTTCGGAACGACTTTCTTCACCACCGGCTGTGGAGGAGGCTCATCCTTCGCGCAGCCGGCAATCCCTGCGGCCAGCGGCGCGGCCGCCGCCAGCAGGACCATCAACGACCTCCTGATCGTCCGCTTCATTTCGCGGTTCCTTTTCCGGCCGCGGCGCCCTTTCCGGCCCCTGCGGGCTCCTGCTTCGCCTGCTCCATGAACCGGTAAGTGGTCGCCGTGCAGCTCACTTTCACCTGCATGCGGTCTTCCCCGCCGGACCTCGGCCCCGAGAAGGAGATATCCGAAATGTTCACGATGCGCGGAAGGTGGCTCACCTTGTCGGCGAAGAGAACGAAGCTGTGGTATTCCCCGTCGACGATGATCGAAACGGGAATCTCCGCGTAGAAATCCTTCTTGATCTCCGACGATGGGGCGAATTTCAGGAAATCAAGTCCGGACTCCTTGCCCAGGTCCGAAATGTTCTTGAGCAGGCTGGGAATTTCGGCGGAGTTGGGCAGCTGCTCCAGCAGCAGGGCAAGCTGCTCCTCCAGCCTGCGTACTTCAGCCTTGAATGCCGGCAGGTTCTGGGCTATCGCCGCCTGCGTCTTTATTTCGTGCTCGAGCTCGCCCAGCTTCTTCTCAAGGTCCGCCTTCTGGACGGCCGCAGCGGCGTAATACAGGTAGTAGTACCCGACGCCCATCAGGAGGCACGTCAGCACCACCAGGAACAACTTCTGCTTAGGCGGGACCCGGCCCAGGTCTCCGAGTTTCAGCGCCATCCCGTCACCTCGCTCACGCGCCCTTTCCTTGGGAAACCGTCTGGAACGTCAGGTTGAACTTCATCAGCTTGACGCCCATCACCGTAGTCTGTTCCGCCGCTCCCAGCTCCACGCCCTGGAAGCGCCCGGTCTGGCCCAGGGCCGTCATGAAATTTGCGATCGTATGGTTGTTCAAGGCGATCCCCGAAAGGGTGATCTTGCCGCCCTTGACGGCAAGCTGGTCGACCCAGCACTTCTCGGGAATCGAGGCCGAAATCGCCTCGAACACCTTCACGGGGGCTGTCCTGTCCGTCTGCAGGTTCGATATGATGTCCACCTTCTGCTGGAGCTCGGCCTTCCGCAGCTTGAACTTCTCGACCTCCCCGATCTCTTTCTTCAGGCGCGCGATCTCGGTGGTGGCCTTCTGTATGTTCGTCTGGAGCGTCTCTATCCGGTTGGAGATCATATGGTGGTACGCGAACAACCCGGCCAGGGTCAGCAGCGGGACGATCAGGTACACGAAATTGAGATTAAGCTCCCTGCGCTTCTTCCTCTTTCCCCGGATCAGGTTTATCCGGATCATCGTCGATCCTCCAGGTTCCGCAGCGCAAGGCCGACGGCTACCGTCCCGGCCGTGGTGTACTTGGAAACCACTGCCGGATCCACGAGCCGATCATCGACCGTAAGCCCTTCGAAGGGATTGAAGAGCTCCACCTCGACCCCGATCTTCTCCCCCATCATCTCCTTGAGGAACGTGGACTTGGCGGCTCCGCCGGTGAGGTAAACCTTGGTGACGAGCCGGTCGGGGTAGGTGGCCGAGAAGAAATTGTAGGACCGCTGCGCTTCCGTGGCGAGAATGTTCGACACCGTCTTCATGACCTCGGAGAGCTTCTCCGCGCGGTCGCCGGCATCCTTCGCGCCTACTTTAAGCGACTCCGCGGTCTCGAAGCTGACGGCCAGCTGTTTCTGGATCTCCGATGTGTACATCCCCCCGCCCATCGGCACGTCGCGCGTGAAGAGCGGCACGCCGGTGTGGAGGATGTTGACGTTCATGAACGAGGACCCGACGTTTATCACCATGGGCACCTGCTCGTCGGAAACCGGGTGGCAGAATTCGAAGGCGTTGCCCGCGGCGATGGAATCGATGTCGACTATCTCGGGGGAGAGGCCGGCGTCCTTGACCACCGATATGTAGTCGTTGACCAGGTCGGACTTCACCGCCACAAGGAGGACGTCCATCTTGGACGGATCCTCCTTCAGCGGTCCGATCACCTGGAAATCTATTTTCACGTCCTTGATGTCGAACGGTATGTACTGCTCGACTTCCCACTGGATCGATTCCTCCAGCTCTTCGGGGGTCGTCGTGGGAAGGACGACCTTCTTGATAATGACCGAATGGCCCGAGAGGGAGGTGGCCACCTCCTTTTCCTTGACCTTCAATTCGCGGAGGGCGGTCTTGATTCCCTCGATCACCGAGGCGTGGTCCATTATGGCCCCGTCGACAATGGCGTCCGGAGGAAGGGGGTACACCCCGAACTTCTTGAGGCCGTATTCGCTGCCCGACGACTTGACGTGAGCCAGCTTGATCGAACTGGACCCGATGTCGAGGCCGATCAGCTCTTTAGATCCGAAGAGTCCCATCGCCGCACCCGGCCTTTCAGTCTTCTTTGATGAACACCTTGTCCCGGTCGGAAAGCTGCAACCCCAGGGAAAGGATGATTTTCCGTTTCGTGTCCATCCGGCACGCCATCCCCTTTTCCACGCGGTCTATCGTCAGGACCGAAAGCCCCGCGCGCCGCGCCAGCTCCGCCTTGCTCATGAGGAGCCCTTCCCTTATCTTTCGGACGTTGTTCGCTTCTACTTTAATCTTCGTGGCCTTCCGCTCCTTAATGGCGCCCACATGATCCCCCGTCCGAAAAACCACGTTATCAAATCAACAATTCTGCACCTGGAGCAAATAATACCGTCCCGTAAATTTATGTCAAGCTATTTTTAACTGAATGTTAAAGTAACATAATTATACTAAATTATGGTCAATTCAGGCCGTACGCTTTCGCCTTGTACAGGAGCGCGGGATGGCTTATGCCGAGCAGTTCGGCCGCCTTCGGCCTGCTCCCGCCCGCCCTGTCCAGGGCGATCCGGATCATCTGTTTTTCCACCTCTTTCACCGCTTCTCTCAAGTCCGGCCGTTCAGGGGAGACCGGGATCCGGACAAGAATCGTGGAAGGATCCCGCAGCCCTTTCCCCTCCTTCGCCCCTTCGCCTGATTTCGCCTCCCCCGTCGCGCCATGCCTCCAGACGGAGAGAAGTCCTTCCCTGGATATCTCCGGCCCTCCTCCCAGGAGGACGCATCGCTCGATAAGGTTCTCGAGCTCCCTCACGTTCCCGCGCCAGTCATGGGCCGTCATGGCTTCCTGCGCGGATGGCAGCAGCCGCATTTCCGGCTTGCGGAATTTCCTGCAGAACCCGTCCAGGAAATGCTGCGAGAGCAATGGAATGTCCTCCCGCCGATCCCGCAGGGGGGGCACGTGTATCCGGATCACGTTCAACCGGTAAAACAGGTCCTCGCGGAACCTCCCGCCCGCCGCCTCCTCCTCCAGCTCGCGCGCCGTGGCGGCCACGATGCGCACGTTTACCCTCCTGGTTTCGGTGTCTCCCAGCCGGCGCACCTCTCCCTCCTGCAGGAAGCGCAGCAGCTTTGTTTGCAGCAATACAGGGAGTTCGCCGATCTCGTCGAGAAACAACGTGCCTCCCTCCGCCTCCTCGAGCAGTCCGGCACGGTCCGATTTCGCCTCCGTGAACGCCCCTTTCCTGTAGCCGAAAAGCTCGCTCTCCAGCAGGGATTCCGGGATCGCCCCGCAGTTTACGGCGACGAACGGCTTTCCCCTGCGACGCCCGCCGTAGTGAAGCATGCGGGCAACCAGCTCCTTGCCCGTGCCGCTTTCCCCGGTGACGAGGACCGTCGAATCGTAATCCTTGACCTTCTCCACCATCCGTACGACTTCTTCCATGGCCGGGCTGGCGTAAAGGAGATCTTCCGGGCGGAACGCCTTCTCGACCTCGCTGCGAAGGTACTCGTT
>DATBLU010000134.1:0-3112 GCA_036555205.1 Candidatus Deferrimicrobiaceae bacterium | reverse complement strand
CGTCTTGTATGCAGAATACAATCTTCGCCTCGGGAAGAAAAATCCATAGAGAAGGGGTAGTCTCATGCGATTCATGACAAGCAGCGTAGGCCGGAAGGTCCTGATGGCGGGCAGCGGACTGTTCATGGTCCTCTTCGTCATAGTCCACCTTCTGGGGAACTCCAGCATTTTCGTCGGCCCCGACGGGATCAACGCTTATGCCGACAAGCTGCACGGCCTCGGGCCCTTCGTCTGGGCCTTCCGCCTCTTCATGCTGGCCATGCTCGGCATCCATATCCTCTTCGGGATCCTCGTCACCCTCGACAACTGGTCGGCGAACCCCGACAAATACAAGGTCAAGAAGATGCTCAAGGCGACCTTCGCGGGCGAGACGATGATCTGGACCGGCGCACTGCTCCTCGTTTTCATCATTTACCACCTGCTCCAGTTCACCGTCCGCATCACGCCGGACGTGGTGCTGGGGGAGGACGCGAAGGGACGCTTCGACGTCTTTACCATGGTGACCGCCAGCTTCAGCTCCACCCCGATCGTGGCGATCTACGTGGCCGCGATGGTGACCCTTTTCCTGCATTTGAGCCACGGCATCCAGAGCATCTTCCAGACCATCGGCTGGAACAACGACAAGACCCTGCCGACCTACACCCGGCTCGGCCAGCTCCTGGCCGTTGTATTCCTGCTGGGCTACAGCGCCATTCCGGTTCTCATCCTATCCGGCATCCTGACCAAATAGGGGGTTCGAAAGTGATACTCGACGGCAAATGTCCGACAGGACCGATCGAAAAATCGTGGGACAAGCACCGCTTCGACATGAAGCTGGTGAATCCCGCGAACAAGCGCAAGTACAAGATCCTCGTGGTCGGCACCGGCCTCGCCGGCGCCTCCGCCGCCGCGACTCTCGGAGAGCTCGGGTACAACGTCGAGAGTTTCTGCTACCAGGACAGCCCCCGGCGCGCCCATAGCATCGCCGCCCAGGGCGGGATCAACGCCGCCAAGAACTACCCGAACGACGGCGACAGCATCCTGCGGCTCTTCTACGACACCATCAAGGGAGGCGACTTCCGCTCCCGAGAGGCGGACGTGTGGCGGCTTGCCCAGGTGAGCAACGAGATCATCGACCAGTGCGTGGCCCAGGGCGTTCCCTTCGCGCGGGACTACGCCGGCTACCTTGACAACCGCTCCTTCGGCGGCGCCCAGGTGTCGCGCACCTTCTACGCCAGGGGCCAGACGGGGCAGCAGCTCCTCCTCGGCGCCTACTCGGCCCTCTCGCGCCAGATCAAGCTGGGGACGGTGAAGATGTTCCCCCGGACCGAGATGCTCGACCTGGTCCTGGTGGACGGAGAAGCCAAGGGGATCACGATCCGCGACCTCGTCACGGGCGAGATCCGGGTCCACGTGGGGGACGCGGTGTGCCTGTGCACGGGCGGATACGCGAACGTGTTCAATCTCTCCACGAACGCCCGGGGATGCAGCGTGACCGCAATATGGAAGGCCTACCGGAAGGGCGCCTATTTCGCGAACCCGTGCTACACGCAGATCCACCCGACCTGCATCCCGCAGGCGGGAGACTACCAGTCGAAGCTGACGCTCATGTCGGAGTCCCTCCGCAACGACGGCCGGATATGGGTGCCCAAGAAGCAGGATGAGAAGCGGGCCGCCAATGACATCCCCGAGGAGGACCGCGACTACTACCTCGAACGTAAGTATCCCAGCTACGGCAACCTGGCTCCCCGGGACATCTCGTCGCGGGCGGCCAAGGAAGCGTGCGACGACGGCCGGGGCGTGGGGCCGGGCGGCCGAGGCGTATATCTCGATTTCCGCGATTCCATCAAGCGCCTGGGCGAGCATGTGATCCGGGAGCGATACGGCAACCTCTTCGAGATGTACGAGCGGATCACCGGGGAAGACGGCTACAAGGTGCCGATGCGGATCTACCCGGCCTCCCACTATGCGATGGGAGGGCTGTGGGTGGACTACCACCTGATGAGCAACATCCCGGGGCTCTTCGTCCTGGGCGAGGCGAACTTCTCCGTCCACGGGGCGAACCGGCTCGGCGCCAGCGCCCTCATGCAGGGGCTTGCCGACGGCTACTTCGTCATCCCCTACACGATCGCCCAGTACCTGGTGCAGACCAAGCCGGGGAAGGCGAAGGTGGACCACGCCGAATGCAATAAGTCGATAGAGGACGTGAAAGGGTACGTCAAGAAGCTCCTCTCCATCAACGGGAAGGAGACCCCGGCGGATTTCATGCGGAAACTGGGGAACGTGATGTGGAACAACGTCGGGATGGGACGGAGCAAGGAGAGCCTCACGGACGCCATCCAGAAGATCCCGGGCATCCGGGAGGAGTTCTGGAAGAACCTGAAGGTGGCGGGGACCGGGGTGGAGATCAACCAGCAGCTTGAGAACGCCGGCCGGACGGCGGATTTCATCGAGTTCGCCGAACTGCTCTGCCGCGACGCCCTGAACCGGGACGAGTCGTGCGGCGCCCACTTCCGGGTGGAGCACCAGTTCGCGGACGGTGAGGCGAAACGCGACGATGCGAATTTCATGTACGTGGCCGCCTGGGGTTTCAAGGGCGACGGCGCCGAGCCCGAGCTCCACAAGGAGCCGCTCGAGTTCAACCTCATCAAACCCGCGGTAAGGAGCTATAAATAATGAGCGCGCAAAAAGCCGAACACGGAACGAAGACCCTCAAGCTGATAGTCTGGCGGCAGGCGGGACCCGACAAATCAGGGCGGTTCGAGACGTACACCGCCAGGAACATCACCGAACACCACTCCTTCCTCGAGATGCTGGACGTCGTGAACGAGGACCTCATCAAGGAAGGAAAAGAGCCGATCGTCTTCGACCACGACTGCCGGGAGGGGATCTGCGGCGTCTGCTCGCAGGTCATAAACGGAGTACCCCACGGCGGGCAGGATCGGACCACCGTCTGCCAGCTCCACATGAGGCTGTTCAAGGACGGGGATACGATATACATCGAGCCGTGGCGGGCCCGGGCCTTCCCGATCCTTAAGGACCTGATGGTGGACCGGGGATCCCTCGACAAGCTCATCCAGGCGGGGGGCTACATTTCGGCGCATACAGGCGGGGTGCCGGACGGCAACTCGAC
>DATBLU010000097.1:0-7429 GCA_036555205.1 Candidatus Deferrimicrobiaceae bacterium | reverse complement strand
CGGAGGGGACGGCGCAGGAGAAGAACGCGTCGGCGGAGGAGATCCGGCTTCGCTTGTCTTTCTCCTCCACCTATCGCGATATGGCCGAGTTCGTCGACGGCATCCCCAGGATGAAACGGCTGCTTTCGATTCGGTCGGTCGTCGTCAAGGAAAGGGAAGGAGAGATGGAGACGACGCTGGAGCTGTCGGCGTTCTACCGGAAGGCGAAGTGAAAACGACGGTGCGCGAATGGATGCGGGACCGGCGGCTGGCCGCGGCGCTGGCGGCGCTCGCCGTGGTCCTCGTCGTTTATCGGCTGTATCCCTCGGGTGTCGAAAAGGCTCCGGTGGTTACCGCTCCTTCCGCGCCGGAAGCCGGACCGGCGCCGTCCTTGCCCGTCCCCGTCCCGTCCGGCCCCCCGGACGTGCCCGGCCCGCAGGCCGCGCCCGTCCGCCCTGCGGGGGAGATCTCGTGGTCGTGGGGGAGGAACCCCTTTCTTCCGCAGTGGAGGGAGGGGGACGCGGGCGACGCCGCGACCGGCGCGGAGATCCGGCAGGTGAAGGATCTCCCGGCGGGGCTGCGGGGGACCGTGATCTCCGGTACTTCGGGGATCGCGATCTTCGGCAGCCGCCTGGTGCCCCTCGGGGGGACGATCGGGGAGTGGACGCTGGTACGGGTGGTTCCTTACGGCGTTACGTTGCGCAGGGGGAGCGAGTTCCGCGTGGTGGAGCTATTCCAGCCCGCGCCTTCGGGCGGCAGGGGCATAGGAGGAGACCGGTGAGAAAGCTGCCCGCGCAGCGGAGCCGGCCGCGGCCAGGGACGATCGCCGCGGTCTGCATGGTCGTCTCGATGTCGGGGTGGGGGTGCGCCAGGCCCCAGGCGGTCCGCAAGGAACCGCCGCCGAAGGTGTCCGCTGCGCGCGAGGCGCCTGCTCCCGCGCAGGGAGATTCGCTTCGGGGCGCAGGTCTCTCCGTCCGGCCTCTCCCGGATGTGCCGGTGGAGGCGGCGGAGGGTGCGAAGCGGTCGTCCGAGGAGTTCCGCAGGGCGGCCCGCCGGTACACGCTGGTGATGGCGGCAGCCGACGCCAGGGAGCTGTTCCTCTCCCTGGCCAAGGAAAACGACTTCAACCTGGTCCTCTCCCCGGAAGTCTCGGGCACGGTGACCATGGACATCAAGGAGGCGACGGCGCCCGAGATCATGGAGGAAGTGTGCGGGCTCCTGGGATGCAGGGTCGAACGTTCGGGGAGAACGGTGCGCGTCCTCCCCGAGAGGCGCGCGACGCGGATCTTCCGGATGGACTACCTCCTGACGACCCGCGCCGGCTCGGGATCGCTCACCGCCTCCACCTCCACGGGCGGCGGGAGCACCACAGCGGGCGGCACGTCCGCTTCGCCGGGCGCCACCTCCGGGGGCGGAGGGGAGAGCGAGAGCCGCAACACGATCAACACGGACGAAAAATTCGACCTATGGGCCGGGATCCTGGAGGAGGTGCAGTCGCTGCTTTCGGGCGGAGACGCCAAGGTCGTGGTCAACCGGGCGGCAGGGACGCTTGCCGTCACCGACTTCCAGGCGAACCTGGACCGCGTATCCGATTACCTGGGCGTTCTCGAATCCCGCATGAGGAACGGCGTCGTGATCGAGACGAAGATACTGGAGGTAACCCTCGACGACCAGACGCAGTACGGGATCAACTGGACCGCCCTGCCCGACCTTTCGGGCCTGTCCCTGTCGGGCGGGCTGTCCGGCGGAGCGACCGCCAGGCAGGCCTTGTCCGCCGGGACCACCTCTTTCCAGGTAGGCATCGCCGGGAGCAGGTTCAACGCCGTCATCGACGCGCTGGCCCAGCAGGGGCAGATCAACGTGCTCTCCGCGCCCAAGGTGTCGACCTTGAACAACCAGAAGGCGATCATACGGATCGGGAGGCAGGACGTCTTCTTCCGCGCCGTGGTAACGCCGGCCACGACGACTTCCGCCGCCTTCGTTACCTTCACTCCCGACACGATCACGGAGGGGATCATCTTAAGCGTTACGCCGCAGATCGGTCGGGACGGGAAGATCATGCTCGCGATCCATCCCACGATTACGGAAAAGGTGGGGGAGGCATCGGCCCCCGACGGCAACACGGCTCCGATCGTCGACGTCAGGGAAACGAACACCATGGTGGCCGTTCAGGACGGAGATACCGTCTTCATAGGGGGGCTGATGCAGGAGCGGACCCAGGAGATCGTAAAGAGCGTTCCCCTGCTGGGCGACATACCGTTTCTGGGTGCGTTCTTCCGGAACACGGACCAGAAGAAGAAAAAGACGGAGCTGGTCATCCTCATCACTCCGAGGACCCTGAACGGCGGCGACGCCGCGGAGATCGCGGGCGAGGAGGAGAAGAGGCTTCATCGATCGGACAGGGGATACCACTTGGGAGGAAAGCCGTGGGTGTACGGCACCGAAGGGGAGGTGAAAGGGCTTACGCCCTGGGAGTGACATGTACGAATCCTGGTTCGACCTGAAAGAGAAGCCGTTCTCGCTGACCCCCGACCCGGAATTCCTGTTCCTGTCGGAAAGCCATCAGCGAGCCCTGGACCATCTCCTCTACGGTCTTGAAAGCGGCGAGGGCTTCATCGTGGTGACGGGGGACATAGGCGTCGGGAAGACGACGGTATGCCGCACGCTCCTGTCGCGCATCCCAGATCGCTTCGTCACCTCCCTTATCGTCAATCCCCTGCTGACCGAGAAGGAGCTGATCCGGGCGGTCCTGGAGGACTTCGGCGGGGAGTCGCCGCCGGGGACCAAGAAGGACATACTTGACGCGTTAAACCGCTTCCTCCTGGCGGAGGCCGAAAAGGGGAGGCGACCCGTCCTGATCGTGGACGAGGCGCAGAACCTGCCCCCGTCGCTCCTGGAGCAGGTCCGGCTCCTCTCCAACCTGGAGACCGAAAAGCGCAAGCTGCTGCAGATCGTGCTGCTGGGCCAGAACGAGCTGAAGCAGAAGCTTTCCCTTCCCGCTCTCCGGCAGTTGAATCAGCGGGTAACGGTTCGCGCCGGGATCCGGCCGCTGGAGCTTAAGGAGACGATACGGTACATAGAGCACAGGCTCGGAGTGGCCGGTGGAGGAGGGCGCGCGCTCCTTTCGCGCGGCGCTTTCGGGTTGATCCACAAGCGCGCCGGCGGGGTGCCCCGCGTAATCAACATGCTCTGCGACCGCGCGTTTCTTTCCGCCTACCTTAGAAACTCCCCCATGGTCGAGCGGATGGACGTGCGCAGGGCGTCGCAATCGTTGTCCGACAATGGCGGCCCTGCCCGCAAGCTGCTCCGCTGGGTTCCTTGGGTGGCCGCGCCGCTCGCCATACTGGCAGTATTGCTCGCCGCGTACGGGAGGGTCTTTTGAGCCTCCTGCAGGATGCCCTTCGCAGGGCGCAAAAAGGAGAAGGAGGCAATGCCCCCCCGGCGGCGGGACCGCTTGCGGGCGGGAGCCGCAAAGGCCTTGCCGCGCGCAGGCGCCTGTGGATCGGCGCGGGAATCGCCACCGTTTTCCTGGTCGGCGCCGGGGCCGCGATTCTCCTGGTGAGCCTCCCGCGGGAAGCGGCGGTCAAGCCGCCGCGGCCGGAAGCTTCGGCATCCGCTTCGTCGGCGCAGGCGCCGCCGGCCCCCGCCGCATCGGATTCGTCGCGGCCGGCGCACGACACGCCCGCTCCGGAGCCTGCTACGGATATCGCCAAACCCGCCTTGCCTGCCCCGCCGCCGCGAACGCCCCGCGCTTCGGCGCGCATCAACACGGTCGCGCCCCGCGCCGCTCGGTCCGCCGAAACGCCCGGCGGAAGGAAAGCCCCGTACACTGCGACGGAACCGGCCCGGGCGGACGGCGAAAGGATCGCGCACCTGGCGCGCTTCAACGAGGGAATCGCCGCCCAGGAAAGGGGAGACTGGGAAGCCGCCTCCGCCCTGTTCCGGGAGGTCGTCTCAAAATATCCGTCGGTCGTCGAAGGCTGGAACGGTCTCGGGAACGCCCTCCTGCGCCTCGGGAAGCTCCCTGAAGCGGACCGGGCGTTCCGGAAAGCCCTCTCTCTCGATCCGAACTACGCCGCCGCGTTGTCGAACGCAGGCCTTCTCCGCCTGAAGGACGGGCGCCCGTCGGAAGCAGCGACTTACTTCGCGCGGGCGGCGGCGCTGGAGCCCCGCAATCCCGCGCCGAGGGTCAACCTGGCCATATCGCATGCGAGGCGGGGCGCCGTGGCGGAGGCCGAGGAGACGCTTGCGGCCGCGCGCCGCGCATTCCCGTCGAATCCGGACGTCCTTTACCACCTCGGGACGGTTTACGAACGGGCCGGCGACATCGAGAAGGCGAGGGAAGCCTACACGTCGTTCCTGGCGGTCTCGAACGGCCGCCAGCCGGTCAACGAGCGTCTGGTCCGCGAGCGCCTCCAGGAATATCAGGGCGGTTCCCATTGACTGTTCCCGCTCCGCGCGGCAGAATGATATGACAAATCGGAAGTTCCCGTCGGGCGCCCATGAAGGGCGACAAGGGAAGATGGTGCGAATCCATCGCTGCCCCGCAACTGTAACCGGCGACGAAATCCGCGAATAGGCCACCGGGGACGAAACCCCCGGGAAGGCGCGGAGAGTAGGCTAGAACCGGAAGCCAGGAGACCGGCCCGACAGGGATTTTCCCGTGACACCTTTCGCGGGCGAAGGGTCGGGACGGCAAAGCGCTTGGACATCATTCCCCCCAACCTTCCTCCGCCGGAGGATAACAGGCTGGGGGGATTTCTTTTGCGGCTTGAAACCGGCGCTGTCGCGGTCGTCCTTCTGGCGCTCCTGGCCGCCGTTTCCGCGGCGGGCGCCGCCTTTCCCGTCGAGATGAAAGACGATCGCGGCGTCGCCTTGAAGCTCTCCTCCGCACCCCGCCGGCTCGTCTCCCTTGCCCCGAGCTTGACCGAGATCGTCTTCCTCCTGGGACAGGAGAACAAGCTCGTCGGCGTAACACGGTACTGCAACTATCCTCCCCGTGCGGGGGCGCTCCCGAAGATCGGGGGGATCGCGGACCCGGACATCGAGAGGGTCGTCGCGGCCGCGCCCGACCTCGTCCTGTGCACTACGGACGGCAACCCGAAGGAAAAAGTAAAAGCCATCGAGGAAATGGGGATACCGTGCTTCGCTGTGGCGCCGCAGGACCTATCCGGCGTCTACGCGGCGATCGAGCGGGTCGGGGCGCTTCTGGGCGTTGCGGAAAAGGCCCGCCGGGAAGCAGGTTACTTGCGGTCCCGCGCGGACCGGGCGGCGAGGAAATCCCGCGGCCCCGTCCCGAACGTGCTTTTCGCGGTTTCGACCTCCCCTATAATCGCGGCGGGGAAGGGAACCTTCATGGATGAGCTCCTGGTCCTTGCGGGAGGGAAAAACGCCGCCTCGCCGTTTTCCGGGCGCTATCCCCGGCTGACGGTCGAAGACCTGCTGGCGGGGAAGCCGGACATAATCTTCATAGCCGCGATGGCGGGGGTCGAGAGCTTCTCCCCCGACGTGGCCCGCTGGAAGGAGATACCGGCATTCAGGGACGGGCAGGTCGTTTCCCTGGACGGCGACATCGTCACTAGGCCGGGGCCACGGATGGTCGCGGCGCTGGAAGAGGTGTCGCGGGTGCTCGCCGCCTGGCGCGAACGCCGCCGCCCCGCGGAGACGGAACGGAAAAAGCGATGAGTCGCCCGGGCGCAGTCATCGCAGTGTTGGGAGCCGCCGCCCTGGCGGCGATATTCCTGTCGCTTTCCACCGGGCCGGCTTCCGTATCCGTCGAGCAGGTCCTGGACGCCCTTGCCGGACGGACGGCGGCGGGGACCCCGGCGGAGACCGCGGAGCGGATCGTGCTGTCCCTTCGGCTCCCTCGCGCACTGCTGGGGTGCCTCGTCGGGGGGGCGCTGTCCTCCTCGGGGGTGGCGTTCCAGGCGCTGCTCCGCAACCCGCTTGCCGATCCGTACATACTCGGAGTCTCGGCCGGCGCCGCCGTGGGGGCGCTATGCGCCGCGCTCCTTTTGCCCGGCGACGCCTTCCTGCCCCTGCCCCTCTGCGCGTTCCTCGGCGCCGCGCTTGCCGCCTCGGCCGTGTTCCTGCTGGCCCGCCGCCGCAGCGGGGTGTCCCGCGAGCGGCTGATTCTCATGGGGGTGATCGTCGGCGCGTTCCTGAACGCCCTGATAATGCTCATGGTGGCGCTTGCGCCCCCGGGCAGGATCCCCGGGGCCGTCTACTGGCTCATGGGGGACCTGGGGCTGGGCACCCCGCGGCGTGTAGGGATCCTGCTCCCGTACGTCGCGGCCGGGACGGCGGTCCTGTTCCTGCTTTCCCGCGGGCTCGACCTGATGCTGCTTGGCGACGACGCGGCGTTCCAGGCCGGGCTTCCAGTGGAGAAAGTGAAGGCGGCCGCCTACGTAACGGCGTCGCTGCTGGCGGGGTCGGTCGTGGCGGTTTCCGGCCTGATAGGATTCGTCGGACTGATCGTTCCCCATGGCGCAAGGGTCCTTGTCGGCGCCGGGCACCGGCGGCTGGTCCCGGCGGCGTTCCTCATGGGAGGGACGTTCCTGATCCTTGCGGACATAGCAGCAAGGACGGTGAGCCCGTCCGGCGAGCTTCCGGTGGGGGCGGTCACCGCGCTGTCGGGGGCGCCGTTTTTCCTGTACCTGCTGCGCCGCAACGGGGGCGCAGCATGAGCGCCGCGCTCTTTTCAGCAAGGGGTATCCGGTTCCGGTACCGCGAGCGGGAAGTTCTCGCCGGGGTGGACATGGAAATGGGGGAAGGGGAGATGGTCGTCCTCCTGGGGCCCAACGGCGTGGGCAAGAGCACGCTCCTTAAAATATTTTCGGGGCTGCTGACTCCCCATTCGGGGGAGGTGTCCCTGCTGGGGCGCCCGCCGGCGTCCTACGGACGCAGGGAGATGGCACGCCTGATGTCGGTCGTCGGACAGGACCTTCCCGTCGATTTCCCGATGGCCGTCGAGGAGTACGTGGCGCTCGGGCGGTTTCCGCACCAGGGGTTCTTCGGCGGGCGGACAGCGGAGGATCTGGCGCAGTTGGAGCGCGCGCTTGCGATGACCGGGCTCCTTGAGTTGCGGCGGCGAGGCCTGGGGGAGATATCGGCGGGCGAGCGCCAAAGGGCGGCGGTCGCGCGGGCGATCTGCCAGGGGGCGAAAGTGATGCTGCTGGACGAGCCGACGGCGTTCCTGGACATCTACCACCGGGTCGCCTTCTACGAGGTCGTTACCCGCCTCAAGGAGGAGTGCGGCGTCAGCGCCCTGGTCGCGTCGCACGACCTGTCGCTATGCGCGGAGTACGGAGAACGGATCGTGCTCCTGTCGGACGGCCGGGTCATGGCGTCGGGGAGGCCGGAGGAGGTCCTGACGCCGGGGAACGTCAGGAAGGCATACGGAGTGGAGGTGGCGTGCGACCGAAATCCCGCCACGGGGGCGGTGCGCGTT
>DATBLU010000087.1:0-8858 GCA_036555205.1 Candidatus Deferrimicrobiaceae bacterium | reverse complement strand
GTGGGAGGAGGCGACACGGATACGGCGCTCCACAAGGCGGGGCTCTTTTCGCGCATGTCCTACGTCTCTACCGGCGGCGGGGCGTTCCTCGAGCTGCTCGAGGGCAAGCGGCTGCCGGGCATCGCCGCGCTGGAGGAATAGAAAGACCTCCCCGGCTCCCGTACCCGGAGGACAGCGTGCCACACCCATCCCCGAAGGCCCGCATCGAGGAGCTCCGGCGCCTCATCCGCTACCATAACGACCGCTATTACAGGGAGGACGCCCCCGAGATCTCCGACGCGGAGTACGATGCCCTCTTCCGGGAGCTCCAGGCGCTGGAAGAGGCGCACCCCGAATTCTTCGATCCCGAATCACCCACCAGGCGCGTGGGGGCCGAGCCCGTCCCGGCGTTCGGCACCGTCGTGCGGGAGTACCCGATGCTCTCCCTCCAGAACGCCTTCAGCGAGGAGGAGCTTGTCGAGTTCGACGCCAGGACCCGCCGGTTCCTGCGCGGGCGGGGGCACGGGCTGGAATCGATGCTCGACGCCGGGGGCTACGTGGCCGAGGTCAAGATCGACGGACTGGCCGTCGAGCTCGTCTACGAGAACGGCGCGTATGACCGTGGGGCGACGCGCGGCGACGGCGTACGCGGGGAGGATGTGACGGCCAACATCAAGACCATCCCGGAGGTGCCCCTGTCCATTCCGCGGAAAGCGGGGAAGGGAGGGGGCGGCATCGCGGTTCACCCGCCCCCGCGCCTGTCGGTGCGCGGCGAGGTCTACATGACGAAGGCCGGATTCCGCGACCTGAACCGGGGGCGGGAGCGGCTGGGAGAGCCCGTATTCGCCAACCCGCGAAATGCGGCCGCCGGCTCCGTCCGCCAGCTCGACCCGCGGGTGACCGCCAGCCGCCGGCTCCGCCTCTGGGTCTACGGCACGGGGCAGGACCCTTCGAAACCGGAGGAATCATTCTTCAAGCGCCACCGGGAGGAGCTCGAAGCCCTCGAGGCGTGGGGATTCCCGGTCAACATGGAGTACAGCCGGACTTGCCGCGACATAGACGAAGTGCTGGAGTTCTTCCGGGAGGTGGACGGCAGGAAGGATTCCCTCCCGTACGAGATCGACGGGATCGTCGTAAAGGTCGACTCGGTCGAGCTTCAGCGGGAGCTCGGGGAGATATCGCGGTCGCCGCGCTGGGCGGTCGCCGCGAAGTTCTCCCCCGACCGCGCCGAGACGACGGTCGAGGACATAACGATAAGCGTCGGGCGCATGGGCACGCTTACTCCGGTCGCGAACCTGTCCCCCGTCGTCGTCCGGGGCGTGACGGTCCGCAGGGCCACCCTCCACAACCAGGACTTCATAGACGAGAAGGACGTCCGCGTCGGGGACCGGGTCGTCGTCCAGCGCGCCGGGGAAGTGATCCCCGAAGTGGTGGAATCCCTGTCGGCGAAGCGGATGGAGGCCGGGCGGCGGGAGCGGTTCCGCATGCCCGCCCGCTGTCCGATCTGCTCCTCGCCCGTGGAGCGGGTCCCGGGGGAGGCCGCGCACCGATGCACCGGGCCGGCGTGCGTCGGCAGGCGCAAGGAGGCGCTGCGGCATTTCGCGTCGAAGGGCGCAATGGACATAGAGGGGATGGGAGGGAAGATCGTCTCGATGCTGGTTGACGAGGGGCTGGTGACCGAGCCCGCCGACCTGTACGCGCTGGACGCGGCGACGCTTGCCGGCATGGAGCGCCTTGGGGATAAATCCGCGGACAACCTGGTGCGCGCTTTGGATAAGAGCCGGACGCCCACCCTCTCAAGGTTCCTGTACGCCCTCGGGATCCCTCACGTCGGAGAGCATCTTTCCGAGGTGCTTGCCCGGAAATTCGGTGCGCTGGATTCGATCCGCGAGGCGACGGCCGAGGAACTGGCCGAGGTTCACGAAGTCGGGCCCGAGGTCGCGCGGAGCGTCCACGCGTTCTTCTCATCCGGGGAAGGCGGGCGGATCGTCGACCGCCTGCTCGAGAAGGGTAAAATAAAGATAAGGCCCGAGCCGCCCCGCGAAGGGAAACTCGCCGGGAAGACGTTTCTCTTCACGGGGACGCTCGGCGTTCCCAGGGCCAAGATGCAGGAGCTGGTCCGGAAAGCCGGCGGGAACGTCGCGGCTGGCCTGAGCGGCAAGGTCGATTACCTGGTGGCCGGCGCGGACCCCGGGTCCAAGCTCGCCAAGGCGCGGGAGATGGGCATACAGGTGATCACCGAGCGGGAGTTCCTGAAGATGGCAGGGGCGGAGAACGCTTGAGATGAGGGAAAGATCGGAGGTCCGAGTGGTCGTCTCCGGAAGGGTCCAGGGGGTATTCTTCCGGGCCTCGACGCGGGAGGTGGCCGTCCGTTTCGGCGTCCGGGGGTACGTGCGCAACCTCCCCGACGGCCGGGTCGAGGCGGTGCTCCAGGGGGACCGTTCGGCCGTGGAGAAGGTCGTGGATTTCATGCGGGAGGGCCCGCCGGGGGCGCACGTAGCGGAGGCGGACGTCGAATGGCGCGCCCCGTCGGATGCCTGGGATGATTTCCTTGTCCGCCGCTGAAGGGAAGGTCGCGGCCCACTGGCGCCCCGAGGGGGACGCCTTACGCTGCGAGCTGTGCCCGCACCGATGCCGCATAGCCGACGGCAAGCGTGGAATCTGCCGCGTGCGGGAAAACCGGGGGGGATCGCTCATCGCCCTCACCTACGGCAAGGTTGCGGCGGTCAACATGGACCCGATCGAGAAAAAGCCCCTCTTCCATTTCCACCCCGGCAGGGAGATCCTGTCGATCGGGTCCGTCGGCTGCAATTTCCGCTGCGGGTTCTGCCAGAACTGGCACCTGGTTCTCGGGCATGCCTCCCTTTCTCCGATCGGAATCCCCGAGCTCGTGCGCGCCGCCAGGGACTCGGGATCGGTCGGAATCGCCTATACATACAACGAGCCGATGATCTGGTTCGAGTTCGTGATGGACTGCGCCCGGGAATTCCGGAAGGCCGGCATGGCCAACGTGCTGGTCACCAACGGCTACGTATCCCCGGAGCCGCTTGCCGAGCTTCTTCCTCTCGTCGACGCGATGAACGTCGACCTTAAATCCATGGACCCGGAATTCTACCGCAGGATCTGCGGGGGAACGGTGGCGCCCGTCCTCGACACGATCAGGGCCTCCACGCGCAGGGTCCATCTGGAGATAACCGCCCTGCTGGTGACCGGTGAGAACGACTCCGACGAATCGATCCGGCAGGTGGTCGATTTCGTCGCCGGGACGGATCCGGATATCCCGCTTCATTTTTCCCGCTATTTCCCGCAGCACCGTTTCACCGCTCCGCCGACGCCGCCCGAACGGCTGGAGGCGGCGCACCGCATCGCCCGGGAGAAGCTTTCCTACGTCTACGTGGGGAATTACCACCTGGCCGGCAGCGAGGACACGCGCTGCCCGCGCTGCGGCGCGACCGTCGTCCGAAGGATCGGGTACAGGACCACGCCGGTCGGCCTGTCGGGAAGCCGATGCGCCTCCTGCGCAGAGAAGCTCCGTTTCGTGGTATAAATAGCACCGATGAGAAGCGCGTTTCTCGCCCTTCTGCTTTGTCTCGCCTTATGGACCCCGCCGATCCTCCAGGCGGCGCCCGAGAATGCACGCCGCGGCCCCCCCACTTACAAGGAGCGATCGGAAGCCGAAAAAACGAGCCGCTCCAGGTACAGGTACCTGGAGGTGGCTTCGCTCGTCCTCATCGTCGTGGTGGGGGGGGCCGCCATCCTCTGGGCGGTGCGCAAAAAGTAATCCATGAAAGCGACCCCTCCTAAAAGGATCCTCGTCATCGACGACGAGCCGCAGATCCTGGGATTCCTCAAGGAGCTCTTCGAGCTGGGCGGGTGGTACGTGAGCGGGGCTTCTTCCGGCACGGAGGGGATAGAGAAGATAGAGCAGGAGAGGTACGACGTCATCCTGACCGACCTCAAGATGCCGGGCGCGGACGGGATCGAGGTCCTCCGGACCGCGAAGAAGATCCAGTCCGACGCCGAAGTCGTGCTCATGACGGCCTACGGCACCGTTGACAGCGCGATCGAGGCGATGCGCGCGGGAGCGTTCCACTTCCTGATGAAGCCTTTTCGCGCGGAGGAGGTGCGCCACCTTGTCGACAAGGCTTACGACCGGCGCAAGCTTACGCGCGAGAACCTTTTCCTCAAGGCCGAGGCGCGCGGCCAGTACCAGATCGGCGCCGTCGTCGGGACCAGCCCCGGCATCCAGGAGGCGATATCGCGCGTGCACCGCCTTGCGGACACGGAGACCCCCGTTCTGCTCGAGGGCGAGCACGGGACGGGACGCGGATTTTTCGCGAGGATAATCCATTACCAGAGCTCGCGTTTCGGCGGCCTCTTCGTGCCCGTGTCCTGCGCCGGAGTCCAGGAGGAGCTGTTGGAGAGCGAATTGTTCGGTTACGCTCCCGGGGCCTACCAGCGGGCCATGCTTCCCCGCGCCGGAAAGGCCGAGCTGGCAAGCAGGGGCACCCTGTACCTTGCCGACATCGACCGGGCGGGGAAGCGCCTCCAGAACGAGATCCTGCATCTCCTGACCGCCAAGACCATATCCCCGGTCGGGAGCCGGCGGGAGATAGAGCTGGACGTGCGCCTGGTGGCCTCCTCCACCTCACGCATCGACGATCCGGCGGATGAAGGGAAATTCATCGGCCCGCTCCGCGAGGCATTTCTTCCCGGGCTCATCCGCCTCCCCCCGATGCGTGAACGCATCGAGGACATTCCCCTTCTTCTCAACCATTACCTGTTCGAAGGGAACCGGGACAGGAAGAAGCCGCTCCGCGGCTTCAGCGCGGCGGCGCTGGCCGCCCTTTCCACTTACCCATGGCCCGGCAACGCCAAGGAGCTGGTCGCCCTGGTCAACAGCATCTCCTCCCGGAAGAGGCAGGGCAGCGTCGTGGACGCGACGGACCTGCCGCCGGAGATCCTTTACGGACATGCGCGGAAACCGGCGGCGGACGATTCCAGTCCGGCCAAGCCCGCGCTGGACATACGCGAGGCCATCAAGGACCTGGACAGGCAGATGGTCAGGCAGGCGCTGGCGTTGTCCGAGGGTAACGCGGAGAGGGCAGCCGCGCTGCTCGGCATCGATCTGCCGGCGATGGAGAAGCTGATACGGGACAACGCGCTCGAAGGGGAAACCGAGGGGGGGGAACCTTGAAGGCCGCGTTCTTCCGCGAGCACGGCGGCCCCGACAAGATCGAGTACGGCGATCTTCCGGATCCCTCCCCGGGCCCGGGGCAGGTCCGCGTGCGCATCCACGCGGCCGCGTACAACCATCTCGACATCTTCGTGAGGAAGGGGATCCCCGGCATCCCCGTTGCGCTCCCGCACGTGATGGGATCGGACGGCGCCGGCGTCGTCGACGCCGTTGGATCCGGGGTGACGCGCGTGAGTCCGGGCGACGAGGTGGTGTTGAACCCCGGGATAAACTGCGGGAGCTGCGAGTTCTGCCTCAAGGGCGAGCACTCGATGTGCGTCTCCTTCCACCTGCTGGGGGAGCACGTGGCCGGGACTTTCTCGGAGATGGTAGTCGCCCCGGAAATCAACGCCTGCCCCAAGCCCGCGTCCCTCACGTGGGAGGAGGCGGCGGCCTTTCCGCTCACCTTCCTTACGGCGTGGCGGATGCTCGTCACGAAGGCCGGGGCAAGGCCCGGCGAGTCCCTGCTCATCGTGGGCATAGGCGGCGGCGTCGCCGTCGCCGCGCTGCAGATAGCAAGGTTGATGGGACTGGACGTCTGGGTCACATCCGGAAGCGCGGACAAGCTCTCCCGCGCGAAGGCGCTCGGGGCGGAGGTAGGCATCGACCATTCGGCGGCGGATTTTTCCCGCGAGGTCAGGAAGCTCACGGGTAAACGCGGCGTGGACATTGTCCTGGACTCGGTGGGGAAGGCGACCTGGAAGCAGTCGATCGCCTCCCTGGCCAAGGGCGGGAGGCTGCTAACATGCGGCGCCACCACCGGGCCGGACCCGCAGGAGGACTTGGCAAGGATCTTCTGGAACCAGTTGAGCGTCCACGGCTCGACCATGGGAACCCACGGCGAGTTCGCCGAAATGCTGCGCATATTCCGCGACGGCCGCCTTCGCCCGGTGGTGGACGCGGTGTTCCCCCTTTCGCAGGCGAGGGAGGCCGCATGCAGGCTGGAGGAGAAGCGGCAGTTCGGAAAGATCGTGCTCCGGCTCGATTGACGGCCCCCAAGAGGCCCTGCTACGTTACATCAGTGACGGCACATCCCGAAAGGAGAACATCCGATGGTCACCTTCGAGTACCGGTTCGACGTGCTGCCGGGCAAGACGGCCGAGTACGAAAAGTACGTAAAGGGCGCGGGAAAGGACATATGGCTCAAGTTCACGGGCGTCAAGGCCGTGCGGACCTACAAGAGCATGCTGGGGGGCTCTTCCCCGCAGCGGCAGGTCCAGGTGGACCTGGAAAACCTGGCGGCGCTGGAGAAGATCCTGTCCAATCCGGGTTTCCAGAAGGCCAAGGCGAAGTTCCACGGGCTGGTGACGCACGTCTCCGACTCGTTGCTGGTGCAGGTGAGCGAAAAGCGGAAGTAGAGGCTTAAGGGGCGAAAAACGGCCCCGCGGAGCGCAGGGCGGCCCGGTTTATTTTGGGCCGCCCTTCTTACTTCACGCGCTGGCGAAGGATTTCCGCGTACACTTCCTTGCGTGAAAGACCGGTCCGCTCGGATATCTCCCGCGCGAGGTCCCGCGAGGATCCCGAGGCGTCCTCCAGGGCGGCGCGCACTATCTCCTCCACCGACATCTCCACCGTTTTCTGCGCACCCGCCACCACCAGGGTGACCTCCCCGAGCACGGTCCCGCGGCGGGCGATCTCCTCGGCAAGCTCGGCCAGCGTCCCGCGAAGGATCTCCTCGTGGATCTTCGTCAGCTCGCGCACCAGGCAGCCCCTGCGTTCGCCCAGGATCTCCGCCGCCTCGGCGAGGAACGCCCCGACGCGCTGCGGGGACTCGTAGAAGATCATCGTGCGGGTCTCGCCGGCCAAGGCCTGCAACGCCTTCTTCCTCCTCTCCTTCCGGTTCGGCAGGAATCCCTCGAAGGCGAAGTGGTCCGTGGGAAGGCCCGATACCACGAGCGCGGAGATCAGCGCCGACGGCCCGGGGACCACTTCGACCGGCACGCCCGAAGCTATCGCCTCCCGGACCAGCTCGTACCCGGGGTCGGATATCGCCGGGGTGCCGGCGTCCGATACGAGAGCCACGCTCTCTCCCTCTTTAAGCCTCCGCATGAGAACGGCGCCCGCCCGCAGCTTGTTGTAGTCGTGGAAGATGAACATGGGGGTCCTGATCTCGTACCGGTTAAGGAGCTTCACCGTGCGGCGCGTGTCCTCGCAGGCGATCACGGAAGCCTCCTTGAGGACGCGGATGGCGCGCAACGTCATGTCTTCCAGGTTGCCCAGCGGCGTCGCCACTATGTAAAGCGTTCCCTTGCCCATCGCTCCCCCCCTACAGCTTCCTGTTGTCCACGACGCGTTTCGCCTTCCCCTCGAACCTCTGGAGAGTCTTCTTCTCGACCAGCTTCACGTCCACGCTGATCCCCAGCTCCTGCGCCAGCCGCTTCCTGATCATTTCAACCATACCGCTTTGCCTCCTCATCTGGTCGAAGAAGATCGACTCGGCGGCCTCCACCAGGACGGTTACCTCGTCCATCGATCCCTTGCGGTCTATCACGATCTGGTAGTGCGGCTCGGTCCCCTCTATCTCGAAGAGCACCGACTCGATCTGGGACGGGAAGACGTTCACCCCCTTGACGATGAGCATGTCGTCGGTCCGGCCCGCCACACGGCTCATGAGCCTGCCGGTCCGCCCGCAGGGGCAGGGTCCAGGCATCAGGCTCGTCAGGTCCCGAGTGCGGTACCGTATCATCGGGAACGCCTCCTTGGTAAGCGTCGTTATGACCAGTTCGCCCATGCCTCCTTCGGGGACCGGCTGCAGCGTTTCCGGGTCCACCACCTCCGCAAGGAAATGGTCCTCGTTTATATGCAGCCCCCGACGCTCCAGGCACTCCCCGGAAACGCCCGGCCCGATGACCTCCGACAGCCCGTAGTTGTCGGTTGCGACTATTCCCAGCAAATCCTGAATCTCTTTCCGCATCCCTTCCGACCACGGCTCCGCCCCGAACAGCCCGTACTTCAAGGAAAGGGCGGAAGGCGGGATCCCCATTTCGCGCACAGTCTCCGCGACGAGCATCGCGTAGGAGGGCGTGCCCACCAGGGCGGTCGTCTTGAAGTCCATCATTATCTTGATCTGCCGGGCCGTATTGCCGCTCGACGCGGGGATCACCGAGGCCCCGATCCGTTCCGCGCCGTAGTGCAAACCGAATCCCCCGGTGAAAAGCCCGTACCCGAAGGATATCTGGACGACGTCGTCCCTGGTGACGCCCCCCGCGGTCAGGATGCGGGCCACCAGGTTGCTCCACGTCTTTATGTCGTTCCGCGTGTAGCCCACCACCGTCGACGTGCCCGTCGTGCCCGAAGAGGCGTGGATGCGCACGACCTCCCGCAGCGGGACCGCGAACAGCCCGTAAGGGTAATTCCCCCGCAGATCCTCCTTCGTCGTGAACGGCAGCTTGTTCAGGTCGTCGAGCGATCCGAAGTCCTCGGGAGTGATTCCAAGCTCGTCGAACTTCCTCCGGTAGAAGGGGACGTTCCTGTAAACCCTGTTCAGGGTCGACTCGAGCCGCTCCAGCTGAAGCTGTGCCAGCTCTTCCCTGCCCATCCGCTCCTGTTCGGGTTCCCAGTACATCTTAAGCCTCCGGTCCCGTCACATCCTGCCTTCCGCGTCCAGGTCCCGCCCGAGGTAGGCGCGCTGCACGTCGCGGTT
>DATBLU010000068.1:0-4842 GCA_036555205.1 Candidatus Deferrimicrobiaceae bacterium | reverse complement strand
CGAGAAGCCGGATCCTTCGGCGGCGCGAAGCATCTCCGCCTGTGTCCGGGAGGCCGCGAAGGCTGCGACCAGGTCCGCAGACAACCTGTCGCCGCCCGCGGCCGCGGCTTGGCCTGATGCTGCGCTCATTGCATCGAGAAGCCCGGCCCGCTCCGCTTCGTCGCGCGCCGAGATCGCCACGTAGCCGTCCGCGCACCGGTAGATACCGGAAGGCGGAAGCGCCGGGTCTAGGTTTCCCGTCCGGGTTCGGTCCTTGCCCGTAAGTCCGGCATACGGCCAGGTCCAGTCGAGCGTGCGGATCATCGCTTCCGCCTGCGAGATATCGATAAGCTGCCCTTCGCCGGTTCGACGGCGAGCCTCGAGAGCCGCGAGAATCGAGATCGCCGAGAAGAGAGCAGCCGTGTAATCGCCGACCCAGAATCCCGCCTTGACTGGAGGATGTCCCGGGAACCCGGTGATGGCCGACATCCCGGAAACCGCCTGCGCGGTGGCGTCGTAGGAGGCCCTTCCGCGGGAGTACGGCCCCCACTGCCCGAATCCCGAATTGGCGGCGTATATCAGCCCGGGGTTGCGCTCCCGCAGCTGCCGATAGCCGATCCCCCACTCGTCCATCGTCCCCGCGCGCAGGTTCTCCACGAGCACGTCCGATTTCCCGGCGATTCGCGCAAACAGCTCCTTGCCATCCGGAAGCCGCACGTCGATCGCCACGTGAAGCTTGTTCCTGTTCAGGGAAAGGAATGCGGGGGAGACTTCCTTCCAGTAGAACCCCTCAGGCGCGACGTACCGCATAAGGTCGCCGCGCAGCGGCAGCTCCACCTTTATGACCTCGGCGCCGAACTCCCCCAGGTAGTCGGATGTCGCGGGACCGAATATCCGGGTCGCCAGCTCGATCACCCGGATCCCTTCGAGCGCTTCCGGCTTGGAGGATATTTCGGCGAGGGAAAACGCCCCGGCGGACGAACGGCCGGACCGGTCAGACGGCAAGGTACTTCTCCTTTATCTCCTCGTTCGAAAGGAGGTCGGACATGGACCCCTCGTACTTTACGGAGCCCTTGTCGATCACGTATCCGCGGTCCGCCACCTTCGCGCAAAAGTGGAGGTTCTGCTCCGCAAGGAGCACCGTGACGCCTTCCCTGCGTATCTGCAGGATCATGTCGGCCAGCAGGGCCACGATCAAGGGGGCCAGCCCCTCCGATGGCTCGTCGAGGAGCAGCACCTCCGGATTGGTCATGAGCGTGCGGGCGATGGTCAGCATCTGCTGCTCGCCGCCGGACAGCTGCGATCCGCGGTTCCTCTGCCGTTCCTCCAGGCGCGGGAAAAGTGCGTAGATCCGCTCGATCGTCCATGGAGCGGACGTTTGCTTCTCGCGCCGGGCCGCGACCTCCAGGTTCTCCCGGACCGTCAGGTCCGGAAAGCACCGACGGTCCTCTGGCACGAACCCGATCCCCTTCCGGCAGATCCGGAATGCGCGCAGGCCGTTCACCCGCTCGCCGCGGAAGATCACTTCCCCCGACTGGGGCGGCGTAAGCCCGATGATGGACCGGAACGTGGTGCTCTTACCCGCCCCGTTGCGGCCCAGCAGGCTCACCACCTCGCCCTTTTCGACCGACAGCGAAACGTCGAACAGGATGTGGCTCCGCCCGTAGAACGTGTTGATCGAATTCAGTTCCAGATATGCCATGGGCCCGTCACTCCGATATCTCCTCGCCTAGATATGCCTTGCGCACTTCGGGGTTCGCCTTGATCTCCTGGGGGGGGCCGTCGGCGATGACGACCCCCTGCTGGAGCACCGTTATCTTTTCCGAGATGGCGAAGACTATGTCCATGTCGTGCTCGGTGAAAACCAGCGTCAGCCCCTGCTCCCGCGAGATCTTCCGGAGAAGGGCGACTGTCTCGCGGCTCTCGAACCTGGACATTCCGGCGGTCGGCTCGTCCAGCATAAGCAGCTTCGGCCCGGACGCGAGCGAAATCGCGATCTCCAGCCGCTTCTGGTCGCCGTGGGAGAGGACCGACGCCGATGAATCGTATTTTCCGGCAAGGCCCACCTGCTCGAGCAGGGCCAGCGCCTCCTCACCGATCTCGGTGAACTTGCGCGCGAGCGAGAGGGGGTTTTTCCCCTTCCCGCGGTGCGAAAACAGGGCCACCTGGACGTTCTCGAAAACCGACATCCGCGGGAAGATGTTCGTTATCTGGAAGGAGCGGCCGATCCCCTTCCGGATTATCCGGTGGGGGGGCAATCCGGTGATCCGCTCCCCTTCGAACCGGACGTCGCCCGAGTCGGGCGCAAGAAGACCGGTCATGACGTTGAAGAACGTCGACTTCCCGGCTCCGTTCGGTCCGATGACGGCCCTGATCTCCCCTTTTTCCACTGAAAGGGAGACGTCCTGGAGCGCCCGAAGGCCTCCGAACGATTTTACGATGCCGCGGACTTCGAGAATGACCATCTGCGTATGCACCTCAGCTTTCCGAGAACCAGGCGGGCCTTCTCGTTCACGAATCCCACCACTCCTCCGGGCAGGAGCAGCACCAGCGCGAGGAGCACCAGGCCGAGCACCAGCGCCCACTTCTCGGTCCAGGCGACCAGGTACGAATTGAGGGTTATGTAGACGACCGCGCCCACCGCCGGCCCCACGAAGGTGTAGATCCCCCCGATGATCGTCATGAGCACCGGCTCGGCGGACTTGGTCCAGTTGATGATCTCGGGGGAAATCGATTTTTCCATCAGGGCGTAGAGCCCGCCGGACAGCCCCGTGAACGCACCCGCGGCGACGAACGCCGCCCACTGGTAGAGCTTGACGTTCACCCCGAGGTAGGACGAGCGCTGGGAATTCTCCCTGGTGGACTTGAGCGTCGCCCCGAACGGGGAGGAACGGATCCGGCGGAGAAGCTCAACGGACATCGCCACGACCGCCAGCACGAAGTAGTACATCCCCCGCGTGGACCCGATGTCGACGCCGCCTAGGCCGGGGACCGATATCGGCTCCACGGCGATGCCCTGGATCCCGTTGTCGCCGCCGGTGAACCCGTACCACTTGAATACGACCGCGAAGATGAGCTGGCCGAAGGCGAGGGTGAGCATGGCGAAGTGAACCCCCGTAAGCCGGATGCAGAAGAACCCTATGACGGCGGCAGCCGCCGCCCCCGCCGCCGGCGCCAGGACCAGGGCGGAGAGCGTTCCGAACCCGGCCTTCGTGATGAGGAGCCCCACCGTGTAGGCGCCGACCCCGAAGAACGCCGCCTGCCCGAACGAGAGCAGGCCCGTAGTCCCGAGGAGGAGGTTGAAGGCGATCGCCATGAGGGATGCCACGAAGATCTGCGTCAGCAGGTACTGGTAGAACCGGCCCGCGACCAGGGGAACCAGCAGCAGCAGGAGATACGGCGCCCAGCGCACGGCCGGGTGGACGGAGAAGTGGACCGGCGATATCTCCTGCGCCTCCATCTCGAGGTTCTTTCCGGAGAGAGCCTTTATCTTCAGGGGACGCCCGAAAAGCCCCCACGGCCGGACCACGAGGATGGCCACCATGAGCAGGTAGATCAGGGCCATCTCGAATTCCGGGAATACGATGATCCCTATCGTCTCCAGGGCGCCGATGAGCACGGACCCGATCAGGGCTCCCCACAGGTTTCCCAGACCACCGATCACCACGACGACGAAGCATTCGATGATTACTTCGGTGCCCACCCCCGGGAACACCGTCCGCGCCGGCCCCGCAAGCGCCCCGCCGAATCCCGCCAGGATCGCGCCGAACGCGAATACGAGCGTGAAAAGCGCTGACATGTTGATCCCCAGCGCGTCGGCCATCTCCCTGTCCGAAGAAGTCGCCCGGACGATTTTCCCGGTTTTGGTCCGATAGAGCATGTACCAGAGGATGGCCGCCACGGCAGGGGCCAGCACAAGCACGAGCAGGGTGTACACCGGGACAGTTCCGCCGAAGATGGTGACCGAACCGGAGAGAAAGTCGGGCTTGGGGATCGACTTGAACTCGGGGCCGAAGACGATCTTCGCGAGGTCGTCGATGATGAGCACGAGCGCGTAGGTGAGCAGAAGCTGGTAGATCTCCTCCTGGACGTAGATGCGCCGCAGGAGCCCCGTCTCCAGCACCGCCGCGATGATCGCCACTCCCAGCGGCGCCGCCGCAAGCGCCAAAAGGAATCCTCCGGTCCCGGCGACGTAGAGCGTGATCCAGTAGATGAAGTACGCCCCGAGCATGTAGAGCGCGCCGTGGGCGAAATTGAGGATGTTCAGCACGCCGAAGACCAGGGTCAGTCCCGACGAGATGAGGAACAGGAATGACGCCTGCCGCAGGGCGCTCAACACCTGTACCGTCAGAAATGAAAGGTCCATAAGCTCCGCCGATGGATGGTGTCCGGGTACGCCGGAGCGGGGGGCCGGCCGTCAGCGCCGGCCCCGTCGCTCCCCCTGCGCTACTTGTTCGCCGCCTGGGCCTTCTTCCACTCCTCGATGGAGTAGAGCACCTTTGCGGCCGGGAACACCTCGGCCTTGCCAACGATTGCGAAAGGATACGCCTTGTCGAATACCGTCTCCCCCACCATGAAGTCGCTGGATAGCTGGTGGTCTTCCTTTCGGAGCGTGGCCTTGCCGCGAGGCAGTTCGAGCGTCAGCCCCTCCAGGGCAGCGATGACTTTATCCGTGTCCAGGGATCCGGCCTTCCTGATCGCCTCGGCGAGGAAATAGACGCCGTCGTACCCCTCCGCCGCCCAGGCGCTTGGGTAATCCTTGAAGTCGGCCATGTACGCCTTGACGAACTCCTGGTTCCGCTTGGTTGCAGGCCAGTGGAAGTAGTACCGCTGGTCGACGATCAGGCCCACGGGCATCTAGAT
>DATBLU010000032.1:0-16021 GCA_036555205.1 Candidatus Deferrimicrobiaceae bacterium | reverse complement strand
CTGCATGTCCTCAATGTCGTCCGCCAGCGGCTGCGGAGCCTGGCCGGCGCCCGCCATCCTGTCGACCATGAGCGTCGGGTGTTCGGGGTCGGAAGCGTCGATGAAGTACCGTATGAACCTGGCCTTGGCGACGGTGGCCGGGGGGGGGCCCAGACCGTAGCCCGCGTGCGCGATCGCATTGTAATTGTAGCCCCCTCCGAACGTGAGCACGCCGCCTCCGGCCGCGGATGTCTCGAAAAGGTCCGCCGCCGTCGAACCGTCGGTGACCAGGACGAGCTCTCCTCCAAGGGCGACGAAGCCGGTGGTGCTCGCCACGTTGACCAAACCGGCCCCGCTGGGCATCGCGCTCGTATTCGTCGTAGGGGGCTGATTGGCGTCCATGTCGTAGAGGTACAGCAGGTATATCTCGTCCGGACCGGTCGTGTTGTCCTTCGCGTAGAGCGACCGCATGGTTGTCACGCCCGCGGCGACGACGTTGTTGGGGATTGCCACGTTGGCGGGGATCCCGTATCCGGCGAGGCGTATGTCGCGCGTCATGTACTCGGCGGCCTGCCTGAGATTCTGCTGCATCTCCGCAACCCGGCTCTGTACCGTGAACGATTTCTGCTGGGTCGTGAACGTCGCGAACACCGCCGTCATTGCGACGGCCAGTATCGCCAGCGCCGACATGACCTCGACCAGCGTGAATCCCGATTCGCGGTTCCGGGATGCCGCGATCTCCTGTCCGCATGCGCGCGCCATTATCATGTACCCCCGACGTTCGATCGTTGCGTCACGAGCATCACCCTGTGCCAGTTCTGCGCCTCATCCCTCCAGCAGCACCACACCGTGATCGTCTTGAGCGTGTTGGTCGCATTGCTGTTTACGAGCCAGACCTTGTGGAAAGGCGTCCCCGCCTGCTTGACGGCGGTGGTTTCCCCCGCCGCCCCGGGAAGATTCGCGTATACGGGCATCATGGTCCCCGTGTTGTACCCCGCCGCGTTGGAGGACACGATGTTGTCCCAGGCCATGTGCCGGAACCGCTCAAGGCGGTCCTGGGCCAGCTCGGTGGCGATCGTCCACTTGGAGGCCACCGCATTGCCCTTGATCGCCGTGACCTGGAGAAGCGCGAGCGCCAGCAGGCCCACCGCAAGGATGCTCAGCGCGACCAGCACTTCGACCAGTGAGAACCCGTCTTTTTTCCCTTTGTTACAGCCAGCCATTGACGAGCCTCGCTTTCGACGTCCATCCGAACACCCTCACGGTGGCGCGGTCTGCCAAGCTATCGGCGGTCAGGTGGACGTCGGCCTGGTTGAACAGGGATACAGTGGTGTTGTCCGCCGGATTGGTCTGTATCAGGACCTGGCCGCCCGGGTTGAATATGATGGCGCGCGTTCCCGTCGAGAGCGTCAGGGGTCCCGGCGTGTAGGTGATGTCGTTGATGCCGGCCGCCCTCTCCGCCGTGATCGACGAACGGGTGTCGCTCCAGGCCGAAGAACCTGTCCCGGCATTGCCGATCTGAAGGGTAAAACGCTCGGCGTCCAGGTCGAGCAGGAGGCGGTGCTGGAGCGATGAAGACATGGACCGGGTCCTGGCTTCGTTTACCTGTGACAGGAACTCCCGCTGGAAGTCCACGGCTCCGTAATGGCTGAACCAGGACTTGAAGTTCATCGTCGCCATCATGGCCCCGATCGTTACGATCGCCACGACGATCATTACCTCGATGAGGGTGAAGCCTCGTGTCCGTTTCATGCCGGAACCTCCCGTCGAATAGACACAGCAAGAGCGATGCCACCCGCCCGGGCAGTGCAAGTGGTTGATTTAACAGGATATGGATCTTGAAAAATGCCGCAGATTGTTAAATTGTTTAATGGACATTAAAACTTTTAATGTTTTCGCGCCTCGCTGGCAAGGGCGGGAATCACCGAGGATGCACTCTCCCGGAAGTGCATGTCGGTTACCGTGCGGGTCAGGGATGTCTCCTCCGGGTTTATCTCGATGATGAACGCCCCATGCTCCTTCGCTATGCGCGGGATGTCGCATGCCGGCGAGACCTGGGCGGAGGTGCCGGCGACTATGAGCACCCGGCAGCTCCTGGCCTCGGCCTGCGACTCCTCCTGGGCGACCCACGGGATCGGCTCTCCGAAGAACACTATGTCCGGCTTGAGTATATCTCCGCAGTCGCACCTGGGAGGAATCCCGCGCGCGATCGTTTCCAGCGACGGATACCGCTTCCAGCAGGATATGCAGACGAGCTCCCCGGGATTCCCGTGGAACTCGATGACCTTCCTCGAACCGGCGGCCTGGTGGAGGCCGTCCACGTTCTGGGTGATCACGGACCTCAAGATCCCCATGCTCTCCAGCTCCGCGAGCCCGAAGTGTGCGGGGTTGGGGGATGCGCTGGCGAGGACCCCGATCATCTCGGCCAGCATTTCCCATACCTTTTCCGGATCGCGCAGGAACGCCCCGATCGTCGCGTACTCCGCCGGGTCGAATCTCTCCCACATGCCCTGGGAACCCCGGAAGGCGGGAATCCCGCTCTCCACGGAGATGCCGGCCCCGGTCAGCGAGACCGCCCCCTTGCGGGAAACGAGTATGCCGGCCGCTTCGCGATAAAGATTTCGTGCGATTGGCGCGGACCCCTTTCCTTGGAAGCTCTCAGGCCTTGAGCAGGGATTCGAGCTTCAGCGCCAGCCCGAAATCGCCGGCCACTTTCAGCTTTCCCGTCATGAAGGCCATCTGCCCGTTGAGCTTGCCCGACAGCAGGTCGAGGAAATCGCCTTCCGCCATCGTCACGGTGCAGCTGGGCGCGGCGGCATGGCCCTTTGCCACCGATGCGTTCCCGTCGTCGAACGCCACGTTGTAGTTTGCGTCCCCTACGTTGAACTGGTAGACGCAGTTCAATCCCGCCAGCTTGCCCTGTTTCTTCGCCAGTTTTTCCTGGAGCGATTCGAAAAATTCCGCAACCGCCGTCTCGGCCATCAAAGTCCCCTCTCGCGAAATTAATGAATGGCAATTCATTCCAACAGAACGTACCACCGCTGCCGCCGCGTTGTCAACGATCCGCCGGCTGCTATAATCCCCGCATGAGGGTTTTCGGGCTGACCGGCGGGATAGGATCCGGGAAGAGCACAGTGTCGAGAATGTTCCGGGACGAGGGGCTGCAGGTCGTCGACGCGGACCGCATCGCAAGGGAGGTCACCGCCCCGGGCCGCCCGGGATACGAAGCGGTCGTCCGGGCGTTCGGCCGCGGGATCCTCCTTCCCGACGGACGCATCGACCGCGTGAAGCTCGGCGGCATCGTATTTTCAGACCCGTCGAAACGCGCGTTGCTGGAAGCGGCCACCCACCCCGAAATCGCGCGCGGGATCGCGTCGGAGCTCTACCGCCTCGAGTCGGAAGGCCATGAAGTCGCCATCGTGGAGGCCGCGCTCATCCACGAGACGGGCCGCCGCGCGCGGTTCGAAGCGGTCATCGCCGTCCGCTGCTCCCGGCAGCAGCAGGTGCGACGCCTCGTCGAACGGGACGGCTTGTCCGAAGGGCAGGTCCTGGAACGGATCGCCTCCCAGATGGACGTCGACGAGAAGGCGCGGGCATCCGAGCACGTCATCGACAACTCCGGCGACCTCGCGTCCACCCGCGACCAGGTCCGCGCGCTCGCGGCCATCATGAGACAGGGCCGTTCCTGAACGCAAGGCGCAGCGCCTTACAGGTGATGGGTCCGCATTGCCACGGGATCGGCTCCCTTCCCTCGCAGGGAATTCCGGCTGCGGGAAGGAAGCCGCAACCGGCAAATTCTCTTCCACGTGTGCGCACTACACGAACGGAAGGCGCAGCCGAAGGGGGGCCTCGCGCAGCGAGAAGCCGCAAGCGCGGAACCGGCGCAGGCCTCGCGTTCCTGGCAACGGAGAGCTTGGCGGACTGATCCGGGGGACCGAAGGCCGAGGAAGGGATCTTGGGGCACGTTTGCTGGACGAAGCCGGGGAGACCCGGCGGATCGCCAGCGAGGTCCCCCCTGAGGCGAAGCGACTTCCGTTCAAGGCTCGCGCGTCACGAGGTAACGCAGCCGATCGCGAGCACGGAGCTGCCGGAGGCGCAGCGTCTTCCGGGCGTAACGCGATTAAAGGATCGTCTCCGGCGGGGTGTAGTCCCTGCCGAGCGCCTTCGCCACCCCCTCGCAGGTAACTTTCCCGCGGAACGTGTTTAGCCCCGCCATAAGCGCCGGATCGTTCCGCAACGCCGCCTCGACTCCTTGGCGGGCCATCGCGAGGACGTATGGAAGCGTGGCGGAGGCAAGGGCGGATGTGGAGGTGCGCGGGACGGCCGCAGGCATGTTCGTGACGCAGTAGTGCACGATCCCCTCCTCGACGAAATACGGCGCTTCGTGGGTCGTGGGCCGGGAGGTTTCCACGGAGCCGCCCTGGTCGATGGACAAGTCGACGATAGCCGCTCCCCGTTTCATCCTCTTGAGCATTTCCCTTGAAATGAGCACCGGCGCCTTGTCCCCCGCCACGAGCACCGTCGAAATCACCAGGTCGGCCTCCGCGACCTCCGAAGAGACCGCCTCCGGAGAGGCCAAAACAGTCCGGACGCGCCCCTGGATCTCACCGGCCGCCTTCGCAAGGGCCGAAGGCGCGATGTCGAGGATCGCCACGTCCGCCCCCACCGCGGCAGCGATCCGCGCCGCGCTCCTTCCGGCGGTGCCTGCCCCGATTACGACCACGCGGGATGGGGACGATCCCGCGGCACCGGGCAGCAGCACTCCCATGCCCCCGCACGCTTTCTCCAGCGCGCGGGCGCCGGCCTGGACGGCGAGGATCCCCGCCACCTCGCTCATCGGACGAAGAAGCGGAAGCGTTCCTCCGGTGGAAACGGTTTCGTAGGCGATGCCGGTAACCCTTCGTTCCAGGAGCGCCTCGGCGAGCATCGGCGAAGCGGCAAGATGGAGGTATGCGAACAGGGCGGATTTCTCCGACAGGAAGGGAAATTCCCGGGGGACAGGCTCCTTGACCTTTACCACAAGGTCCGCTTCCCAGACTTGCGCGGCGGTTGGAACCACGCGCGCCCCCGCCGCCGCGTACTCGGCGTCGGGAATGTCCGACTCGTCGCCGGCGCCGGCCTGGATCCGCACCTCTGCCCCCGCCCTTTCAAGCGCTTCCACTGCGGTAGGCGTCAAGGCGACGCGGTTCTCCCCCGGCTTGACCTCGAGGGGGACGCCGACGATGATCACGACCTATGCTCCCCGGACGGGTACGACCCTGGCATCCACGATCTGCAGCCCCTTTTCGTGGACGATGACCGGGTTCATGTCCAGTTCCTCGATCTCCGGGTGGCGGGACACGAATTCCGAAACCTGGACGAGCAGCCTGCCGACCGCTCCCACGTCCGAGGGCTTCGATCCCCTGAAACCGTGCAGAAGCCTGCTTCCCCGTATGTCGCCGACCATTTCCGACGCATCCTTATCGGTAAACGGAACGATCCGGAAGGAGACGTCCCTCATGGCCTCCACCAGGACCCCGCCCATCCCGAACATGACGGCGTGCCCGAACTGCAGGTCCCTTACCACGCCGACGATCACCTCGAGCCCTGACCGGGCCATGGCGCTCACCAGCACTCCGCCGTCCCGGGCGCCCTCCCGCTTGACGGCCGCGGAAATGTCCATCCAGGCACGCCGCACGGCCGCATCGTCGCCCGCGCCGAGGACGACCCCGCCGATGTCGCTTTTGTGCGTGACGTCGGGGGAGTTCATCTTCACGGCTACGGGATAACCGATTTCCCGGGCCGCCGCTACGGCCTCATCTTCGCTTCCCGCCTGTCGCGATGGGACCACCGGAAATCCCGCCTCCGAAAGCAGCCGCATCGATTCGGCCGGAGTGAGGGCCTTGCCGGCGGCTCCTTCCGTCTTCGGGGCGGCCTGCGTTTCGAAGGTGCGGGGAAACTTTCCGCGGTTGAAGCGGGCATGGCAGGAAAGGGCCCGCACTGCCCGTTCCGGCGTAGGAAACACGGCTATCTTCCTTTCGTGCAGAAGCGCCCGTTCCGCCCTTTCGACCTCCGCCCCGCCCAGGTAAGCGACGAGCTCGCAGCGTCCGGGCGTGATCACTCCGCTCGCCCCCGGGATCGGGTCTCCGAAGATGGGCATTACGACATCGTAACGGCCGGCGGCGGCCTCCAGCACCTTTCCGTACCGCTCGGCGTCGGTGTCGCCGGTGAGATCCAGGGGATTCCCGACGATGCAATGCGAGGGAAGCATCTCCTTAAGCCGCGCGGCGAGATCCGGCGGCAGGGGCGTGACCCTGAACCCTTCTTCTTCCGCGACGTCGGTGGCTATGATCGCGGATCCGCCCGAGCTCGTGACGATCAGCATCCGGGGGCCTTCCGGCGGAGGAAGGTAGGCAAGCGCCTTCGAAAAGTCGTACAGCTCCTCAAGCGAGGATGCCCTGTGCACTCCGAACTGACGGAACACCGCGTCGTAGATCTCGTCCCTGCCGGCAAGCGAACGGGTGTGCGACTCCGCCGCCTTTCTCCCCCGCTCCGTCCGCCCGGCCTTGAATATCACGAGCGGTTTTTTGCACTTGCGTATCGCGGCCAGGAACTTTCCGGCGTCCTTGACCCCTTCTATGTATAAGGAAACCACTTTCGTGTCCGCGTCTTCGGCGAAGAATTCGATAAGGTCCGCCTCGTCCACGTCCGCCCGGTTTCCCATGCTGACGAACGCCGAGAACCCCAGCCTGTCCTCCGACGCCCAGTCGATCATGGCGGCGCCCACCGTTCCGCTCTGGGAAACGAACGCGATGTCCCCCCGCCGCTTCAAGAGCGGCCAGGAGGCGCATAACCCGTGGACCGGGTAGTTGACCCCCTGGCAGTTCGGGCCCACCACCCGTATGCCGCACCGCGCTGCGTTCCGTGCGAGTTCCGCCTGGAGGGCCGCTCCCTCCTCGCCCGATTCGGCGAAGCCGCCGCTTATTACTATCGCGGCGCGGACTTTGCGCTCTCCCAGTTGAAGAATTGTCCCGGGCACCAGCCTGGCCGGAATGATGAGGACCGCCAGGTCCGTGCCGGCCGGCAGGTCGGCCGCCGATTTCAGCGAGGCCCTTCCCAGCACCGTCTCCCCTTTGGGGTTGACGGGGAATATCTCGCCGCGGAAACCGGCCTCCACGATGTTCCTGAAGATCTGGAAACCCATCTTTTCGGGATTGGAAGAAGCGCCGATTACGGCCAGACGCTCGGGGCGGAACAGGGGCGCAAGCGAGCCGGACATTGGGCACCGCCGATTTATATTTTTCACAATCTAGCAAAGGGGTGAGGAAAAAGAAAGGCGCCTACGGACCTTCGTCCGGAGGCGCCTTTTCGTGCCTGTATGGCGTTCAGTTTACATTACTTTGCGGACGTTCGCCGCCTTCTTGCCCTTGGGTCCCGCGGTCACCTCGAACTCGACCTTCTGCCCCTCGGCAAGCGAGCGGAAGCCGTCGCCGGAGATCTCGCTGAAGTGAACGAAGATATCCTCGCCCTCGTCCTGCGTGATGAAGCCGTACCCTTTCGCATCGTTGAACCACTTGACCGTTCCTGTTGCCATGCTGCTCTCCTTTTTGTTTCGACCCGTCGGGTCGATCGTTTGGGGCGGTGCGCAGCCCCTCTGCGTTCGGCCCGTCAGGATGAAGCAAAACCCCGCGCACATCTTCCGCGCTGCGGAACGTCCGGACAAGGGACCGAAAGAATTAACCGATTTCTAAGTAATGGAATCCGTCCGTGTTGTCAATATAAATTACGGTCAGCCGGCGGAGAGCGCGATCGGATAATCCTTCGAGTATCGTTCGCGCTCCAGCGTGGAATCGGAGCCTATGATGATTACGTCACCCGGCCCCCGCGAGAAAATTTTCTGCGCCAGCTTGGCCAAGCCAAGCCGGTTCATGCTTCGACGGCTCCGACGAAACTCCAGGATCGAGCCGATGCATACCGGATCGTTTCCCGGGAGATCGATCCTGTATACGGGATAGCCGCACATGGTCATCAGATGCCTGTCTTCCCGCCCGGTTTCATGCATTTACCGCAGTAATACCGTAATTTACGGTCATATATAAAGCAACTATCAGACCATGGGCCCGGCATAAAAAAACCAATTTATTATCGGGATGATCTTAACCGGCGCCCTCACGGATAAAACAACAATGAGTAAGTTGTTACCTAAAAAATATACAAATCTATGTCAAAATCAGGAAAAAAAGTCAACACCGGCACACCATTGCCTCCAGATCGCGCGGTTTTTTTTAACCGGATCGAGGAATCGTTTCCAACCGACCGGAATCCAAAAAACGGTATATTACCGTATATTCCGGAAGAACTTCATGCCTGTCATCCCGCTCCAGGAGGAAGTCCATTGAACGGACCGAGCCCACCGCCAGGCGGCCCTTGGGCACTTGGCGCGCCGCCCAGGATGGGAACGCAGCTTCCAGGAAAAATGGTTGCTTTGACGATCCACAGGGACAGGTACGGTCCTCCTTCCGACTCGCTGCATTGCGAAACCATCCCGGCCCCGCTCCTCCGTCCCTCGGACGCCAAACGGGTGCTTGTGGCCGTACTTGCCACGGGCCCGAACTTCAACACCAATTTTGCATCCCTGGGGCTTCCGGTCCCCGTGTTCGGCCGCGGCGATACCGCTAGCGTGCACGTGCCGGGCAGCGACGCGCTCGGAATCGTGGTCGATGCCGGCGCCTCGGTAACGCGCGTAAAGGCCGGCCAGGCGGTCATCCTCGATTCCTGGACGGGGAAGAACATCCGCGGGTACGAGACGCACGACGGATTCCATGCCCAATTCGCGGTCGTCGACGAGGAACGCGCCGTTCCTCTCCCGGCCCCCTTGAGGCGCTACACTCCCGAGCGGCTCGCCGCGATGCTGCTCACTTTCGGCACGGCGTACCGCGCGGTCGTAGAACGCCTCCGTGTCTCTCCAGGCGACTCGGTCCTGGTCATGGGCGGCGGAAAAGGAACCAGCTTCGCCGGCGCCCAGATCGCGAAGACCCTGGGGGCCCGCGTCATTCTTGTTGGGTCCAACCCGGACCTGGCCGGGTCGCTGATCACCCGGGGGATGGCCGACGCATTCGTCGACCGCAGGGGGATACCCGCCGAGGTCTTCGGCGCCGTGCCGGCCGGCGAGGATTTCGACTCATGGAAGCTCCGGACCGAGCCGTTCCGCCGCGCCGTCCTCGAAGCGAACGGCGGGCGTCCGGTCGATGCGATATTCGAACACACGGGCGGGGCCAATTTCCCGCTCCTCGTCTCCTCACTCGCGGAAAACGGGCGCATCGTCTTTTTCGGCGCCACCGGCGCGGGCCTTCGGGGAGAATACAAGGAGACGTTCTTCTATAACGGCCGGCGGTTCGTCATGGACGCCAGGTGGGTCTGGATGCGGCAGAAGCAGATCCTCTTCCGTAATGCAAGTCCGGACGCCATCTTCGGCGAGATCGGGCTTCCGCCGGGACGCAGGGGGCTGGTCTGGGGAGCCGACGCCTACGCGCGCAGGTTCGCGCGCTCCGCTCTTTCCCGCGGCGCTGAAGTCGCCGTCATCGCGTCGGTGAAGCGGGAGAAACGCGGGATTTCGGAACTCCGGCGGATGGGGATCCCGCCGAAGAACATACTGGACCGCGACCTCTTCACCCTTCCCGAGGACATGCCGGACCCGCTGACTTCGGACGGGCGCCTCAACCCGGAATACGCCGCCGGATTCATGAAGCATGCGCAGGCTCTGGGGAAGGCGCTCTGGGGGATATTCGGGCCTCGGGTCAGTCCGGATTTCGTGGTCGAGCGCCCGGACCAGAGCACGATGCACTTCAGCTCCTTCGTCGTTCGCGATTACGACGAGGCGGACGCCTTCAGGAGCGGTCATATAGTCGTGCGCGGTCCGTCGGACCTTTCCATCCTGGGGTCCCACATGTACGATTCGTCGCAGGCGGCGGAGGTCATGAGGCTGCTCGCCGGAGGCAGGCTTGCGATCGAGCAGGACGACCTGGAAGTGGCCGCCCTCTCCGGGCTCCCGGAACTGCAGCAGATGATGCTTTCCGGGACGATGAGGAAGCCGAAGGGCGTCGCTCTTGTCCAGGCGGACCGCCCGGGCAGGCCGATATCGGAATACGAAGACATTTTCCTGGGGGAAAGGCTTCGCGCCGCCGATCCCGCGCAGGGCCGGTTCATCGGCCTTCGCCTTCTTGACGACGTGGCCGTTCTCACCCTCACCAGGCCCGACGCGCTGAACGCTCTGAGCGAAGAGCTTCTTTCGCAGCTTGCGGCCGTCGTAAGGGAAATCCGCGAGCTGGGCACCGCGGATGGGAGGCCGGTGCGCGCCCTGGTCCTGACCGGCGCGGGAAGGTCGTTCGTGGCAGGCGCGGACGTCAAGGAGTTCCTCTCGAAGCCCGGCGACGCGATCGGGGCGCTCGCCGCGAAGAACATCGCGGTATTCACCGAGCTGGAAGGCTTGCCGGTGCCCGTCATCGCGGTCGTCGACGGGTTCGCCCTCGGGGGCGGCAACGAGCTCGCCATGAGCGCCCATTACCGGATCGTCACCGAAAACGCGAGCCTCGGCCAGCCCGAAGTGAAGCTGGGCATCATTCCCGGCTACGGCGGGCTGCAGCGTCTCCCCAGGCTGGTGGGTCCCTGGAAGGCGGCCTGCATGTGCGTAAACGGAGAGCCCGTGGACGGACACGAGGCGGTCGATATCGGGCTTGCCGACGAATTTTGTCCTTCGGCCGTCGCGCTCGACCGCGCCGTCCGGCTGGCCAGGGACGCCGTATCCGGGGCCAATCCCCTTCCCCGCAGGAACTGGGACGGCGACGGGGCGAAGCAGAAGGAGGCGCTCGTCCGGATGCTCGCGTCGCAGGAAGTGCGGGAGCTCCTTTCCGCTCCCGAGCCCGATTCCGCGCGCTCGGGGGACCTTCGGGCGGCGCGCATGGCCGCGGGCAAGGCGGCGCTCCAGGCGATGCGGTACGGATACGACAACGGCTTCGCCGCCGGTCTCGCGAACGACGCCCGTGCGTTCGGGGAGGTGGCTGCCTCGCCGGCCGGCCAGGAATGGGTTCGCCGGTTCCTCGAGAAGGATCCCCGCCAGTCCTCCTTTCTCACGCTTCTGCGGATTCCGGAGGCGCCATGATGGAAAACCGTCCGATATCCAAGAAGGCACCCGGCGACCGTCCGCTCGCATTCGACGAGATCGGCCGGATCGCCGCCATGATCATGGAAAAGGAGCACGAAGGAAAGCTTTCGGACCTCCCGGCGGGCGCGATGAAGGAGGTCCTGTCCATATTGCGCGAGCGCGAGGTGCCGGAATCCCTGGGATCGCTTGTGCCGGCCGCCCGCGGCAGGATCGGCGAGCGCGTCGCGCGCCTCCTCCAGAAAGGGGAAATCCGCGTCTGCGTGGTCGATTTCGACGATGAAACCGGGTTCCCGAGGGAGCACGCGCGCCCGACGTACGAAGTGCTCCTTGTCCGCAAGGGCAAGCAACTCCTGTGGCTCGGTAAAAAAAAGCTGCTGGAGGGAGGGGATGCCGAGCCTTGCATATTCCTGACCAAGGCTTTCCTTTCGAAAACGCGGACGCGCCCGCACCTCCTCCTGCAAGCCATCCTCCACCCCGTGGTGGAATGGGTCTTCGGTATGCCTCACATGGTCGCGGTGCTGTGCGAATCGGCCTATAACGCGAATGCCGCCGCAACGGACGGCGACGACGTCAGCGACATCAACAGGTTCATCGCCGAGGAGGCCGGGCGGGAGCGGGACTTCTCCTACTTCGACCGCATCCTCGGGACTTCATACGAGCCTGACGAGTTCCGCATGGATGAGCTGTCCTCGGCGTTCGGCGCGGACGAGCGAAGGATCGGCGAAGTGGTCTCCCGCGCCCGCGCGATGGGGGTGAACTACCGCAGGCTGGTCGAGACCGTCCTTGCCGCCACGCGCGAGGAGATCGCCCGCGAACAGGTCCTCCTCGGGCGAAGGGCACTGGACGAAGGCGATGCGGACCGGGCGCTCCAGGTCCTGCGCAAGGTTTCGCTCTCGCCCGACACCCCGGACGGCGTCCGGGGTGAAACCGACGCCCTGATCGGCCTGGCGATCCGATCGTGCTCCCTGGACGCCGACCCGGCGTACGAGGGGCTCCGGATGGAGAGCGGCGGCATAAAGGCGGAAGCCTGGGCGGGGCGGAAGGCGCGGGAGCTGGCGGTCCTTCTCAACGCGGCGGCCGACGTCGTGCGGAAGCAGCGTGAATCCGCGCCTTCCGGCGACGGCGGGGAATCGGGATCGGACCCGCTGGGGGAAAGGGGCTCACCCAGGAGCATACACGTGATCGCCGACCTGGAACGCCCCTCGGCGAAGTTCATCGACGGACATGACCTGGTCCACTGGGTTTTCGATAAATCGTTCCTGGAAGCCCTTCTTGCCGGAATGACGCCGGGAAGCGCGCCGGAAGGCATCTCGGCCCTCATGGCCTGCCGCTTCGTGAGGGACGGCGCGTTCCCCGATGAAAAGCTCAAGATCGACAAGCAGTTCGCCGTGGCGGTTAAAGGAGCGCTTGAAGGATATCGCTTCTTCCAGGCGCTGCCGAAGCAGACCCGCGACCTGATGGCCTCGTTCTGCGAATCTAGCGGGGTGAACGACCCCCTTTACCGCCTTTTCCTCTCTCTCGGAGAAGAGACGAACCCGGCCCGCGCAAGCCACCTGATACGCCGGGTCGTCTCGCGGACCCACTCCTACAACTACGTGCGATACCCCGACACCTCGCTGGCCGGGCAGGTGGTCGTCATCACCGGGGGGGGCACCGGGATGGGAAGGGCGATCGCGCTCGAGGCCGCAAGGAGCGGGGCGAACGTCGTCATCACGGGCCGGCGGCCGTCCCCGCTGGAGGAGACCCGGGCGGACATGGACGACCTGATCCGTTTCCTCGGGCTCACCAACCAGACGCTGGTCGTGCAGGGCGACGTGAGCGATCCGAAGTACGTCGGCGAAATGTTCGAGCGGATCGAGCGGGTGTTCGGCCGGATCGACGTCCTCTACAACAACGCCGGCGTCTCGGGGCCCGTGGAATTCGGCTCGGCGTACAGGGAGGAGCACTTCGACCAGTACAAGGACGCCGTCAACATACACCTCACGGGCGCGTGGCTCGCGAGCCTCGAGGCGGCGCGGCTGATGGAGGCCCAGCCGAAGGGCGGCGTGATCGTCATGGTCGGGACCTTCTACAGCGAGAGCATCCACCGGCACGTGCTTCACGCCTACCCGGGGCGGCTCCCCTACACGTCCGCCCAGTCCGCCAAGCTTGCGCTCGGCGACTACCTTGCCTGGATGCTCGCGGACAGGAACGTCACCGTCCTGTCGCTCAACCCGGCGGCGGTGGCGACGGAGCGGATCCAGAGGGGATCCGGGGTATTCGACAAGGGATCCAAGGCCCGGGCAAGGATTGGCAGGAAGGTATCCCCCGAGGCGCTCGAGCGGGACACTCTCGAAAGGACCGTGGGGCACGAGTTCGTGCTGCCGGGGGATTTCGCGAGGGTTGCGCTCAAGGTCCAGAATATAGTTTTTCGCAGGACGATCGGCGGGCAGCGCCTTCCGATGGGCGGCGTGACCTACGAGCAGCCGCCCGGCGTCATCCCGTCGCCGGCGTCTTTGGGCCGCTACCCGGACATGGTGGGGAAGGTCGCCCTGGTCGCCCTGCACGGGGTCCAGGGAAGCGACGCCCCGCTGATAGAGTCGTCCGCAAAGGCGCTCGCGCGTTCCGGGGCGAACGTCATCCTCGCCGGAAGCCGGCCCGAGGACCTGGAACAGCTTGCCCTCCAGATAAACTCCGCCGGGGGCGAGGGGATGGCCACCGTCTCGGCCGTGAACCTCTCGCGGCCCGCCGAGGTCCAGGAGCTTTTCGACGGCATCCCCCGCATAGACCTGCTGCTCCATTTCACGGGAAACGTCGACTGGAAACGTCCCCTGACCCATCTTCCCTTCGAGGAATGGAACGCATACGTGGACCGGTTCGGATTCATCCCCCGGCTCCTGTGCTGGCAGGCGGAGCGACGCATGGACCGTGATAAGACGGGCGGCACCGTCGCCATCGTCGGACCGGACCTATCCGGCGTCCCCTCCATACGCGAGCGGAACCTGGTCCAGGTGTTCCAGGCGATGCTGCGCCCCGCGGTCGCCACCGAATCCATGGAGCGCGCCCTGATGCGCAAGGCCCAGGCCGAGAGCACGGCGCCGTCGCACGTAAGCGAAATCAACCTGGGCCTGATCCTTCCCGGGAGGACGGACGGCCGGAACAAAACGGCGAGCGCCGCAAAAACGGCGGCCACGGTCCTGTGGCTTGTCGAGGACGGAAAGCAGGTTTCGGGGGCCGCGATCCTGCCCGACGAGCAGAACAGCATAGCCCGCCTGCCCGAGGAGCCGCGCGAAGCTTCCGGCTCCACCGCGGGAAAAGTCGTCGTCGTCACCGGCGGCATGCGGAACCTCGGCAAGGAGATTTCGCTGCGCTTCGCCTCCGAGCGGGCGACCGTCGTCATCGCGAGCAGGCGTCCGCGCGCCGCCGGAGGATCCCCCGAAGAGACGGAGAAGGCCCGCGCGGAGATGGCTGCCGCGGACGCCGTCCTTGCGGAGATGCGCCGCCGCGGAGGACGGTCCCTGTGGATAGACTCCGACGTCTCACGCCCCCGGAGAGTGCAGGCGCTGATCGAGGAGACGCGGAACCGCTTCGGAAGGATCGATGCTTTCGTGAACAACGCCGGCGCCGGAGGCGAATTCTCCCTGATCGGCGACGTCCTGAGGGACCACAGGCCAAGCTGGGACGCGGTTCTGAGGGCGAATTTCCTGGGGCCCTGGACAGCCGTCTCCCTGCTCCGGGAGATAATGAAGGGCCAGCCCGGCGGAGGCTCGATCGTCAACGTGTCCACGCACTACGCGGACCACCCGTACCTCTTCCGGACGATATACACGGTTTCCAAGATCCTGCTCAAGGCGCTGACGCTTTCACTGGCGCCGCGCCTGGCGGGCGAGAACATCCACATAGCCGACGTCGCCCCCAGCCTGATCGCCGGTCCCCGCATGGACTGGGTGATGCGGAATTACGCCGGCAAGTTCGCGGAACAGTTCGGATCCCTGCGCGACCTTCGCGGCCCGGAAACCAAGGTCCTGCAGGAGCGGTTCGTGCGCTGCTTCGACAGGTCCCTTCCGCTCCCGGAGAGGGAAGCCTCCGCGAAGGCCTTTCTTTCCTCGGTCCGGGGGAGCGGCATGCCGAAATCCCGGCGGGAAGACATGGAATCGTGGTTCGCGCGCATACGGGAATGGTTCGTCGCAACCGTGCCGGACGACCCTCCGACGAACGAGCAGGTCTCGGACGCCGTGCTCTTCGCCGCGAAGAACGCGAGGTTCCTGGAGGACCGCTTCGTCGGGGTCTCCCCTCTTCCGTCCTTCACCTCGTTCCCGGGGGAGCCGCACGCAAAAAAGGAGAGCATCTCCGGCGAGCCGTTTCTCTTCCTCTCCATGGGATTGAGCGACGGATACGGCGACGGTCTGGAGGAAGCCATCCGCGGCGCGGGCGGCGTGGTGACATCGCTTATCGAACCCCCTTCCTCCGCCGGCCGGGTGGACATCTCGCGTCCGGCGCCGGGGGCCGGCGCCGGCGGCAAGCGCCGGACTTTCGAAAAGATCTCCCGGGACCTCGACCTTTCCGATCCCAGGCTCCTGGAGCCATGGCTGGACAATACCCTCCTCGGAGGAGCCCCTCCGGCCGGGGCGGTCCTGTGCCTGGGTACCTCCGCTTCGGGCAGGCCGGTGACGGGATTCAGCGCCGAGGAGATGGAAGGATTCATCGTCCATATCGGCAAGGCGCTCAACTCCTTCGCCGAGTCCCTCAGGGCGGTCCGCGAACACGGCCACGTGGTCGTGATCGTTCCGCCCGCCGTTTCCGAGGAAGCGCATCTCGTACGCGCCGCGGCGCGCCAGATGGTCCGCACCTGCCTCGCGGAGCAGCACTTCCTTCCCGTCGGGAAAAAGGTGCGGGTGAGCCTGCTCCCGGCTCCCGCGGCGC
>DATBLU010000016.1:0-4137 GCA_036555205.1 Candidatus Deferrimicrobiaceae bacterium | reverse complement strand
CCCTTGGCGGGCTTGTAGGAAAGGGGGTGCGTCGCGGCCCACTTGCCGACCTGCTCCCGCCACGGCGCTATCTTTTCCTTGAAGTGCGCCGCCTCCTTCGTTCCCTTGACGAGCTTGATCATTTTCTTGAGAACGTCCTTGAGGTCGCCCACGATCGGGATGTCGACGGGCACGTTCTTCTGGATGGAGGTCGGGTCGATGTCGATGTGGATTATCTTGGCGTGCGGGGCGAACTCGTCGACCTTGCCCGTCACCCGGTCGTCGAACCGGGCTCCAACGGCGATTATCAGGTCGCTGTGGGAGATCGCCATGTTGGCCGAGTAGGTCCCGTGCATCCCCAGCATCCCCATGAACAGCGGGTCCGTTCCAGGGAACGCCCCCATTCCCATGAGGGTGGTCGTGACCGGGATGCCGAGGATGTGCGCGAACTCGACAAGCTGCTGGGACGACCCGGAAAGTATCACGCCGCCGCCCGCGTAGAGGACGGGGCGCTCCTTCTCGCGGATCATGCGCACCGCGCTTTCCACCTGGCGGGGGTGCCCCTCGTAGTTCGGGTGGTACCCTCGCACGTTTATCTCCTTCGGGAGCGAGTATTCGGCCGATCCCATGAGCACGTCCTTCGGGATGTCGACGAGCACCGGCCCGGGCCGCCCGGTGGAGGCGATGTAGAAGGACTCCTTGATGATGCGGGCGAGGTCCTTCGCCTCCTTGACGAGGTAGTTGTGCTTGGTGCACGGCCTCGTGATCCCGACGATGTCGGCCTCCTGGAACGCGTCGTTCCCGATCATGAGCGTCGGCACCTGGCCGGAGAAAACGACGATCGGGATCGAATCCATGTAGGCGGTGGCGATGCCGGTCACCGTGTTCGTCGCCCCGGGGCCGGAGGTCACAAGGCACACGCCGGTCTTGCCCGAAGCCCTGGCGAATCCGTCCGCCATGTGGACGGCCCCCTGCTCGTGCCTGGTCAGGAGGTGGCGGAGCTTGGTGCTCTTGAAAAGCTCGTCGTATATGTGCAGGACCGCGCCGCCCGGGTAGCCGAACACCACGTCCACCCCGAGGTCCGTCAAGGCCTTAACGAATATTTCCGCTCCCGTCATCTTCACGATTCGTCCCCTTGAAGGATGGATCTCATTGGCTAGTGGATCACCGCGCCCGTCCCCGCCGAGCGGACGAGCTTCGCATATCGTGCCAGGTACCCGGCGGCGATCTTGGGCGCAGGCGCCTTCCACGACTTCTTCCGGCGCGCCAGCTCCGCGACCGGGACATCAAGAGTCAGCTTCCGCGCCGGGATGTCGAGGATTATCCCGTCCCCGTTGCGGACGAGGGCGATCGGACCCCCGTCCATCGCCTCCGGGGATATGTGACCGATGCAAGGCCCGTGAGTCCCTCCCGAAAAGCGTCCGTCGGTGATGAGGGCCACCTTCGTGCCCAGCCCCATCCCCATGATCGCCGAGGTGGGCGAGAGCATCTCGCGCATGCCCGGTCCTCCCTTCGGGCCTTCGTACCGGATGACGACGACCATGCCGGGCTTTACCTTCCCTCCCATGATCGCGGCCATCGCGGCGTCCTCCGAATCGAACACCCTGGCCTTGCCGCGGAACCTGAACATGGAAGGGTCGACGCCGGACTGCTTTATCACCGCCCCGCCGGGCGCCATGTTGCCGGTGAGGATGGCGATCCCCCCCTCTTTCCGCACGGGCGCCTCCAGGCGCCGGATGATCCCGTCGGAGAGAACCTTCCCTTTCCGGGCGATGGCGGTTATGTCCTCTCCCGATACCGTCGCGCTTTTTTCAAGCATCGGGAGAAGGCGGTTGAGCACGGCGGGGATGCCGCCGGAGAACTCGACGTCCTCCATCATGTGCGGGCCCGCAGGCGTCACGGTGGTCAGCTGCGGGGTCTGCCTGGACAGCCTGTCGAACTCGGCCAGGGGGAGCGGCACGCCGGCCTCGTGTGCGATGGCCAGCAGGTGCAGAACGGAGTTGGAGGAGCCCCCGAGAGCCATGTCCACGCGGATGGCGTTCTCGAACGCGGCGCGCGTCATGATCTGCCGCGGAACGATTCCCTTTCGGACCAGGTCGACGATGCGCTGGCCGGTCGCAAATCCCAGGTGCCTCTTTTTGGAGAGCCCCGCAAGGGCCGTCGCGCAGCCCGGCAGCGACATCCCGAGGGTCTCGGTCAGGCACGCCATGGTGTTGGCGGTATAAAGCCCCTGGCATGAGCCCTCGCCGGGGCACGCCTCGGCCTCCAGATGCTTAAGTGTGGCGGCGTCGATCTCGCCGCGCTGGTAGCGGCCCACGGCCTCGAAGGTGTCGGTGACCAGCGACAGCCTTCGGTCGCCCATCCTCCCGGAGAGCATGGGGCCGGCCGTCAGCACGATGCACGGTATGTTCAGGCGGGCGGCGGCCATGAGCATCCCGGGGGTGATCTTGTCGCAGTTGGTCAGCAGCACCAGGCCGTCAAGCGCATGCGCTTCGGCGACCGACTCGATCATGTCGGCTATCAGCTCCCTCAGCGGCAGGGAATAGTGCATCCCCTTGTGCCCCATGGCGATCCCGTCGCACACGGCGGGGACCCCGAACAGGAACGGATATCCCCCGCCGGCGTGGATCCCGTTTTCGACTACCCGCTCCAGCCCCCTCATCCCGACGTGCCCCGGCACGAGGTCGGTGAACGAAGTCGCTATCCCGATGAACGGTTTTCCCATTGCGGCCTGCGGCACGCCGGCGGCGCAATAGAGCGCCCTGTGCGGCATCCGCTCCAATCCCTTTTTCGTCCGGTCGCTTCTCATCCTTTTTTTAAGCTGCTCCTTCCCGAGATAAAAAAAACCCCTCGCGCGGGCCTTCCGCTCAGGGGTGGTACCGGTTCCTGATCGAACGGTCTTCCGGCGGGCCGCCGCTTATTGGCTGGTTAATATCCTCGCGATCTGGTCCTTTTTGGCCAGCTTGAGCTTCTGCAGCCGCTTCCGCTCCATCTCCTCGTCGGGGGTCAGGTACACTTTCCGGTCGAGCTCCTTCAGCTTATCGTCCAGCATCCTGTGCTCCTGGACAAGACTCTTGAATTCCGGATTCTTTTCGATGAGAGCCGCCATTTTTGCCTCCTGGGATTGTCCCATCGGCGCCTCCAATTTGAGATGGTTTTTCAGTCTATCAGAGGACGTGCAATTGTCAATTGAACGGGGCGGACGGGGATCCCCGCCCTTCCCTTCGCTTCGCTTCCGCCTCCGGGGGACGGGCGTACGCGGGGACCGCATGGCGAAGATCGGAGACGGATCCCGCGACAACCAGCCCCGTCGCCAAAATTCCGACCGCCCCCGCCGACGGCACGCCTTCCCCGGCCGGGGGGAAAACGGCCCTGTCGCCCAGGCGCTCCCTTAGCAGCGGAGCGAAACGGGCGGCGCCGTCGCCGCAGAAAAACACCGTACCGCCAGGCAGAATACCGGGAATCTCGCCCGGGGCGATCGCCACGTCGGGCGAATGCCGCCTGCACGTCCCGTCCTCCCAACGGAACACGGCGGCATACACCTCCTTTTTCCTCGCGTCCAGTACGGGGCAGATCGCCGTCCCCGCGTGCCGGAAACGGGACGCAAGCGCGTGAAGCGTCGGAACAGGCACCATGGGGATCCGCCACCCGAAGCAAAAACCCTTCGCCGCCGCCATTCCCACCCGCAGGCCGGTGAATGAACCGGGCCCGGACGATACGGCCACGTGCCGGACGTCGCCCGGCTTCGACCGCGCCTTCCGGAAGAGGTCGTCCACTGCGGACAGGATAGTTTCGGATGCCTGCCGCCCCGGCGGCAGCGCGGATTCCGCCAGGACCGAGTTCCCCGAAACCAGCGCGACGCTTCCGTGCGGCGTCGCCGTTTCGATCGCGAGTATCACGTTTCCGCTACCGGGTGACGAGGCGGGCGATGTCGTTGTAGAAGACCAGCGCGGTCAGCATCAGGATTATGGCGAGTCCCACCTGCTGCGCCAGGGCCCGCGCCTGCGGGGAAAGGGGCTTGCGGCGCAGCGCCTCGATCGAGAAGAAAAGGATGTGCCCGCCGTCCAGGATCGGAATCGGAAGCAGGTTCAGGATCCCGAGGTTGACGCTCAGCAGGCCCAGGAAGTAGGCGAACGGGGACATGCCCTGCCTCGCCTG
>DATBLU010000012.1:0-8624 GCA_036555205.1 Candidatus Deferrimicrobiaceae bacterium | reverse complement strand
GGCGGAGCGCCACGCGGTCGGTCGTTAAGAAGCAGGAAAACATCGCTCCGGGATGGAAGGCGAACAAGCCGGACGGGATCGAGCTGGACCGCCTGTACAAGGAGCTCCAGATCCACCAGGCGGAGCTGGAGGAGCAGAACCGGGAGCTGCGGGAAGTCCAGCTGCGGCTCGAGGAATCCCGGGACCGGTACGCCGACCTGTACGATTTCGCGCCGGTGGGATACGTCGACCTGGACGGGAGGGGATCGATCCGCGGCATCAACCTAAAAGGGGCGACGATGCTGGGCGATGCGCGTTCCCGGCTCCTCGGGATGCCCTTCTCCCGCTACGTGGACCCGGGCGACCGGGGAAGATTCCTCGATAACCTGAAGAAATGCCGCGTGTCGAAGAGGACGGAGACGGCGGATATCGTTCTCCACCCGAAAGCCGGACCCGGATTCCCGGCGCAGCTGCTGAGCGTCGTTTCGGCGGACCCGGGGAAAGGACCGGCGGGGTTCCGGACGGCCATCACGGATCTGAGCGAGCGGAAGCTCGCGGAGGAGGCGCTTCGGGAGAGCGAGGAGCGCTTCCGGTCCCTCGTGAATAACGCCATGATCGGCTTCTTCATAGCCCAGGACGGGAAGATCGTCTTCATGAACCCGGAGCAGGAAAGGATTTTCGGGCCCATTCCGGAATCCATGAGGCTCGAGGAGTTCGCCAACGTCCACCCGGAGGACCTCGAGACGTTCATCGGCCTTTGCGGGGAAATCGACGCGCCCGGCTACGACAGGAATCCCGTGGAGCTTCGGATCTGCATTCGGGACCGGGGTCGCGGCAATAAGGGGTTCCGGTGGGTGACCTGCCGCTCGAGCCGCATCTTCTGGCGGGGGAGGGAGGCACGCCTGGTCAACATGCTCGACGTCACGAAGACCCGCGAGCTGGAGCGGATCGCTTTGGTGCAGGAGAAGATGGCCGCGCTCGGCCACGTGGCCGCCGGCATCGCCCACGAGATCCGGAATCCGTTGTCCGGGATGAACATATACCTGTCGACCCTGGAAGAGAGAAGCGGCCAGTTGCAGAGGCTCGAGCCCGAGGAGAGGGAAAGGATGGACGAGTCCATCCGGCACTTGAAATCCGCCTCCGCCAAGATCGCCTCGGTCATCAAGAGGGTTATGGACTTCTCCAAGCCCATCCCGCCCAGCCTCGAGCCGGCGAGCGTGAACCAGGCGATCGAGGAAGCCGTGGCGCTCTCCTCCGTCGCCCTGCGGAACCGCGGTGTGAAGGTGAAAATTTCGTTGTCCGCGGATCTGCCGAAGTGCAATATCGATCCGAACCTGATCTCGCAGGTGCTCCTTAACCTCATCGCGAATGCGGACCAGGCAATGGATGGGATAAAGGGATCGAAGCGGCTGGATATAGGCTCCTCCAGGGAAGGGGAATGGGTCCTGATCCGGGTTTCGGACTCGGGTCCGGGGGTGCCCCCGTCCATGAGGGAGAAGATATTCGACCCGTATTACACTACGAAACCGGATGGGACCGGCATCGGGTTGAGCTTCAGCCGCCGGATCGTCATCAGCCACGGGGGGTCGATCACGGTGGGGGAAAGCCGATCGGGCGGAGCCGAGTTTTCCATACGGATTCCGATCCGGCCGCGGAGCGGGAAGGCAGGGGAGTGATCTCGTATTCGGTCCATATCGTCGATGACGAGGAATCGATCCGGGAGGGATTGCTGCATGCCCTCAAGCCCAAGTACCGGGCGCTCGCCTTCCCGGCGGCGGAACCCGCGCTGGAGGCCATGCGCAAGTCTTCGCCCGACCTGGTCCTCCTCGACTTGGGGCTTCCCGGGATGAGAGGGATCGACGCCCTCCGGGAGATAAAGCTGCTGTCCCCGGAAATCCTGGTCATCGTGATCACCGCCTACGAGGACGTAAAAAGCGTGGTTTCGGCTATGAAGGCCGGCGCCTACGATTACGTCGTGAAGCCCCTGCATATGGATACTCTCGAGGTAAGCGTGCGAAATGCCCTCGACACGATCAGGCTCAAAAAAGAGGTGCGGTACCTGCAGGAGAGGTACCTGCGCGAGAACATCCCCTGCTTCATCGGAGAGAGCGACAGCATCCAGGACGTCATGGAGCTCGTGGGGATCCTGGCGATGAGCCCCGACACGCCGGTTCTCATCCTCGGCGAAACCGGCACGGGGAAAGAGCTGATCGCCAGCGCCATCCACTACCGGAGCCCGAACTTCAAGGGGCCGTTGGTCAACGTGAACTGCGCCGCCATCCCGAAGGAACTGATCGAGAGCGAGCTGTTCGGGTACGAGAAGGGCGCGTTCAGCGGCGCGAGCGCGACGGGGAAAAAGGGGCTCGTTGAGCAGGCCGCGGGAGGGACGCTGTTTCTGGACGAAGTGGGAGATCTGGGCATGGAGGCGCAGGCCAAGTTTCTCCGTTTCCTGGAGGAAGGGGAGTTCTACCGGGTGGGGGGGACGAGGAAGCATCGCGTAAGCACGCGGATAGTCTCCGCGACGAACAAGGACTTGAAGGCGCTGATCGGGAAGGGGCTTTTTCGGGAGGACCTTTACTTCCGTCTCGCCGTCGCGAAGGTGGAGGTGCCCTCGCTCAACGATCGCCCGGACGACATAATCCCGATGGCGCGGTATTTCCTCCTGGAGTTCAGCCGGAAATTCTGCAAGGAGTTTTCCGGCATCTCTCCGGAAGGGGAAGCGTCGTTGAAGGCGCATCGCTTCAAGGGCAACGTGCGGGAGTTGAAGAATATCATCGAACGGGGGGCACTGATCAGCAGGGGAACGGAGCTTACGGTCCGGGACTTGGGCCTCGAGAACGTCGGAGAGACGAAAGGGGCGGGCGATGCTTCGGACGGTCCGGCGTTTCCCCCGATCCCTCCCGAGGGGATCGACATCGTTGCGGTCCAGGAAGCCATGGAGAAGCATTTCATCGGGGAAGCCCTGAAGCGGGCCGGGGGAAACGAAAGCAAGGCGGCCAAGCTATTGAACCTGAACCATCACACCTTCCGTTATCGAAGGAAAAAGCTCGAAACGTAGGCATTCCCGCACTCCCGATAAACACCCTCTTTTTCGCAAAAACTCTAAACCCCCTTCGAAATTCCTCGAAATCCAGCCGCCATCCGGTGAAGAATTAAACGGGAATAAGCCGGCAAACAGTCGGTAATACATGAGGAACCTTCCAGGTGGCGTTACGGTATGCCTATTGCACAATATCCCCGCGTCGTTAATCTCCCGTACGAGGTACGAACCATGGAATTGTATAAGCGCCTCCAAGGGATGAAGGTCATTCTCATCGAAGACGACCAGTGGATCCAGAACGGCCTCCGCATATTTTTCCAATACAACGGCTGTCATCTCGAGGGTTACATGAACGCCACGCTTGCGATGGAAGCGCTGGTGAAGGATAAATTCGACATCATCATAAGCGATTACTGGCTTCCTGATCTTGACGGGCTGACCTTGTTCATGCGGGCAAGGGAGCATCAGCCGGATGCGCTCTGCATCCTCACCACCGCGTATCCGACGGCCGGCCTCCAGGATGCGGCCTCGAGGATGGGGATCCACGAGTTCCTTCCGAAACCGCTGACTATCCCGAAGCTTGAAAAGGCCCTGGAATTGCTGATAACGAGGTTGTCCGTCCCCGCGTGCGGGCGCGTCTAGCCGGAAGGAGGAAAGGGGATGAGACACCGATCGGCGGGCATCTATCCTCTTGAAAACGGCGACGGTTACCCGTCGGGATTGCCCGGCGGACTCGGCCTGCGGGAGGAAGACGCGGCTCTTCTTTCAGGACTGCGCCTGGGGGTTCCGTCGGCGATCGAGGTCCTCTTCGACCGATACCACGCCAAGGTGTACGGACTGGCGAAGTCGATCCTCAAGAACGAAAACGACGCCGAGGAAGCGGCGCAAGACGTCTTCCTTACGGTGGTGCGGAAAGCGGACATGTTCCAGGGGAACTCCGCCCTTTATTCGTGGATCTACCGGATCTGCGTCAACACGTGCCTCATGCGGTTGCGCCGCGGGCGGCGCACGAGCACCGTTCCGATCGAGAGGTTCCTGCCCGTATTCACCAAGGAGGGGGCCCACGCGACGCCGGTCGAGGACTGGAGCCCGGAAGCCGAGCGGAGGATCCTGGAGAAAGAGCTGGGCCAGATGATCCGGAGATACTCGGAGAGCCTGCCCGAGAAATACCGCACGGTGTTCGCGCTCTGCGACATCCAGGGACTTTCCTACGAGGAGACGGCGGGTATCCTGGACATTTCGATACCGGCGGTCAAGTCCCGCCTGCACCGGGCGAGGCTTAACTTGAGGGAACGGCTCGGCCGGTACCTGCGGGACGGGAAAGTGGCCTGAAGACGGATCAAGATGCAAGTTCGCGCCGCTGCCCCCACCCTCCGGCGGCGCGACGACGGCCCTGACGGCTTCAAGGTTTTCGCAGGGCCGTCGTTTTTTCCACCTGTTCCCTTTGCCTCGTTCAAAGGGTAATCTTATACCCCTCTCATGGAGACGTTACTATCCGGACTCGACGCCGACCAGCGCCGGGCCGTTCAGCATACCTCCGGCCCGCTTCTCCTCGTGGCCGGCGCAGGCTCGGGGAAGACCCGCGTAATCGTGGCGCGCATCGTGCGCCTTCTGCGGGAAGGCGTGCCGCCGCATGAAATCCTCGGGATCACGTTTACCAACCGGGCCGCGGAAGAGATGCGCGAGCGGGTCGCCAGGGCGCTTCCGGATTTCCGCGACCTGCCTTGGCTGGGGACGTTTCACTCCTTCGGCGCTCTCCTGCTGCGCCGGTTCGGGCAGCGGATCGGCCTATCCCCCGGGTTTCTCATCTACGACGCGCGCGACCAGATGGACGCGCTCAGGCAGATCATTTCGGACCTCGACCTGGACGAGAAGAAGTTTCCGCCCGCCCGGTTCGCCGGCGTAATCGAGCGCGCCAAGCGGGAGGGTGGCTCCATCGAGTCGGCGGCTATCGCATCGGGGTGGCTCTTCGCCGGGAAGGCCGAAGCCGTCGCGAAGGGCTACGACGAGGCGCTCTCGGCCGCCGGCGCGGTCGATTTCTCCGACCTGATACGGCTTCCCGCCAGGCTGTTCCGCGAGGCGCCCGAGACGCTCGCATGCGTCCAGTCGGAGATCCGCCATCTCCTGGTCGACGAGTTCCAGGACGTAGACAGGGGGCAGGCGGAGATTGCGAGGAGGATCGCGTCGGCCGCCGAATCGTTCTGCGCCGTCGGCGACGAGGACCAGTCGATCTACGGATGGAGGGGAGGGTCCGCGGGCCCGATGCTCTCGTTCGAGCGGGAATATCCCGGCGCGACGGTTCTCCACCTCCGGACGAACTACCGGACCAGGGCGCCCATCCTGGCCGCCGCGGAAAAAGTGATCCGGAACAACCGCGAAAGGCGCGAGAAACATGTGATCGCATCGAGGGACGGGGGGGAGCCGCCTGCGGTACGTTCGTACGACGACGCCGACTGCGAGGCGCGCGCCGTGGCGCAGGCAGCCGCCGCGGAGATCCGGCGTGGGATCCCGCCGTCCGAAGTGGCCGTATTCTATCGTGTTAATGCGCAATCGCGCGCCGTCGAGGACGCGTTCCGCGAAACGGGCGTCCCATACGCGTTGCGCGGGGCGCTCTCGTTCTACGATCGCGCCGCGGTACGGGATGCGCTGTCGTACCTGAAATGGTTCCTCCACCCGGACGACGCGGTTTCATTGAAGCGGCTTCTGAAAAGCCCCCGCAGGGGGGTAGGGGAGGTGACGCTTGCACGCGCCCGGGAAAAGGCCAGGATGGATGGGCTGCCGCTGTCAAGCGTGCTTTCCGGCATCCCCGCGATAGCGCACCTCCTCTCGCGGCGGGAGCGATGGCTGGCGCAGCTTCCGGGGAAGGGTCCGGGGGACGCCTTCCGATCCGTTCTGGCTGAATCGGGCTTCCTCGCATTTCTATCGGGGGAAGGCATGGCGGAGGAAAAGGATAACGTTTTGGAGCTTCTCCGGTTTGCCGATTCCGCTCCCGGCTCGGGGGAGGAAGCCCTTCGGGAGTTCCTGGAGAGAGTGTCGCTTTCCGCGCGGGACCCCGGAGCGGATCCCTCGGACGCGGTAAGGCTTATGACCCTTCACAACGCCAAGGGGCTGGAGTTCGACGTTGTCTTCCTGCTCGGTGTCGAGGAAGGGCTTCTTCCGCATGCGCGGTCGGACGACTCCGAGAAGGAGATCGAGGAGGAACGGCGCCTGTTTTACGTGGGGCTTACCCGGGCGCGCGAGCGGGCGTTCCTTTCCCATGCGCGCCGCCGGCTTCTTTTCGGCTCCTTCCGCGACGCCATCCCGTCCCGTTTTCTGAATGAAATTCCCGTATCCCTTTTACGCCGGGAGACCGACGTGAGAATCGGCTCCACGGCGTCCCCCCTAAGGTTCGGTGCGCCGGTTGCCACCGCGGGGCCGGCCGGTCCGGCACGGGGGAGGCGGGTCCTGCATTCCATCTTCGGCGAAGGGAGAATCGAATCGACAGAGGGAGATGGCGCGGATCGAAAGATCATCGTGCGCTTTCCGGGGGTGGGCTTAAAGAAAATACTGGTTCGGGCCGCGAAAATGGAAACCCTCGACTGACCGGCCGAGGGGATTTCAGGATCCTATGAAAAGCTCGAATTCGCCTTCCCTTTCGCCGCCTTCAGGTCTGTCGTAAGGGGCGGGGGCAGGGATTTCCCTGCGCCTCCGCAGAATGGCGAAGAGGAATGCCGCCGTCCCGGCGGCGAGCATGGTCACAAGGAAAAAGCGGCGCGTTTTCAAGTCTGTCGTTGTCCCCCGTTGCCTATACGCCAAGCGCTGACTTCAATTCTAAGGGAATCGCCGCTCCCCGCCAAGGATAAAGCCGGATAATACATCCGCCGGGCTTGCGCCTCCGTGGAGAAACATGGTAATCCTAAATTTTCGGGAAAGCCGAGTGAAACCCTGTTCCGGCTGTCGAATCTTAAACGGAGCGGAGAATGCCCGCGGAGCGGTTGATAGACGACAACGTTCTTCTGGAGGAGCTTCGCAAAGGCACGCCGGAAGCGGTGGAGATGCTGTTCGACCGTTTCCACGGCAAGATCTTCAGCCTGGCGATGTCGATCCTCAAGAACGAAAGCGACGCCGAGGAGGCCACGCAGGACGTCTTCATGACGGTTGTGCAGAAGGCGCACACCTTCAAGGGGAACTCGGCCCTGTACTCATGGATCTACCGGATCTGCGTGAACACGTGCCTGATGCGGCTGCGCGGAAAGAGAAGGAGCGAGACGGTCTCCATCGAGGATTTCATGCCGGTGTTCACCGAGGACGGCATGCACGCCAGCCTGATCGACGACTGGAGCAAGGAAGTCGAGAGGAAGGCGCTGGACAAGGAGCTTGGGCAGGTGATCAGGCGGTTTACGGAGAATCTCTCGGAGAAGTACCGGGTCGTTTTCGTGCTGAGCGACGTCGAGGGGCTGTCCAACGAGGAGACGGCGCAGATCCTGGGGCTGACCGTCCCAGCGGTGAAGTCCCGCCTTCACAGGGCGAGGCTATATCTTCGGGAGCAGCTGACAACATACCTACGGGAAGGGAAGACGCAGTAGGATGAACTGCAAGGAGCTTGTCTACCTGCTTGGCGATTATATCGACGGCACCATGGACGATCATCTGAGGCAGGAGCTTTCCGTGCACATCGAGATGTGCGAGCCCTGCCTCAACTTCCTCAAGACCTACGACAAGACGCGCATCCTTTGCCGTGAGATCCGGCCGGAAGAGATCCCCGAGGAGGTCCGGAACCGGCTTAGGGCCTTCGTGCTCCAGAAGGCGAAGGAGCACCACCGGGACATAGAGAAGTACCTGGAACGCGCCGCCGAAGAGCGGCGGGAGCAGGTCACTCTCGTCATCAGGGCATACGTCGACAACCGGCTTTCCCCGACACTGAGCGTCCTTTTCCAGGCGCATCGTGACCGCTGCGACCGGTGCGGAGCGTTCCTGAGAGGGATCAACGGCGGCAAAAAGATTCCGGATGTGCCTCCCGAGATAGAGGAGCACATCGCAGATTTTCTGGAAGGCCTCCCCCCCGGCGAAAATCCCGTAGTCGGATAGCCGGCAGACCGGTTTTATTAAAAATTCCTTTAAATATAAGATTAAATAAGGAAGCAATTGCCTGCGAGGGATGCCATCGGGGTCGTGGCGCCGATCGCCCGGTTGCAGCGGGCGATATCTTTTCTGCTCCCGTTCCGGCTTTGCGGTTTTAAAAAGTCGTGCTAAAATTGTTTCACCGCCCTCGGAAGAGCGGGTACCGCGGTTGAAAACCCTTCCGGCCGCCTCACCCCCTGCCGGCCAACGAGAGGGTCCGCCGCTTCTTCCTGATTTGTATTTCATCCAAATACTAAAAGAGACTTTATGATGCGTTCATTCCCTTTCAGCGCGATCGTCGGGCAGGAGCTTTTGAAGAAGGGCCTTCTTGCGAACGCCGTGGACCCCTCGATCGGGGGCGTTTTGATCCGCGGGGAGAAGGGGACCGGGAAGACGACGGCCGTGCGTGCGTTCGCGGCGGTCCTTCCCCCGAAGCTGGTGGTTTCCGGCTGCCGGTTCGGGTGCCTTGCGGGTTCTTCTCCATGCGCCGAGTGCCTGTCCCGCG
>DATBLU010000004.1:0-1894 GCA_036555205.1 Candidatus Deferrimicrobiaceae bacterium | reverse complement strand
GTGGCGATTTCAGCTTATGGAGACCTCATCGATGCCCGAGCCTGCCGTCCTGCGAACGGATCCGACCGTTGCGCCGCCCGCGGAAGCGCCCCAAGCCAGGTGGCGCAATCCATATAAATATCTCCCCAGGCTTCGCTGGCTCGTCCAGGGAGCCTACGTCCTTTTCTTCGTCCTTGTGGGCGTCGAGTTCCACGCTTTTTACGGTCAGGTCGTCTCCGGGGGCCCGGTAACGGCGCACCGACCTCCCGCGGTCGAGGGGTTCCTCCCGATCAGCGCCTTGATGGGGCTTAAACGCTTCATCCTCACCGGAAACTACGACGACATCCATCCGGCGGGTCTGACCATACTGATCGCGGCCATCCTCTCGTCATTCCTCGCGCGGAAGGTCTTCTGTTCGTGGGTATGCCCGGTCGGCGGGATATCACGGGCGCTCGAGTGGGTCGGCAAGAAGACTCTGTGGAAGAGGAGCAAGAGGGTGACCGTCGTGCACGACGGGGTCGATCTGGCGCTCACCTCGCTTAAATACCTGCTCCTGGCCTTCTTCTTCTGGGCGATCGTCCTCGGCATGGACAAGGTGGCGATCTACAAGTTCATGAACTCCACGTACAACTACGCCGCGGACGCCAAGATGCTCCTCTTCTTCACGGATATCTCGCGGACCGCCGCGATCACTCTCATAGCGCTCGCGGCGCTGTCGGTCGTGATCAAGCATTTCTGGTGCCGGTACCTGTGCCCGTACGGGGCGCTGCTGGGGCTGGTGAGCTGGGCGTCGCCCCAGCGGGTCGTCCGGGACGCGGAAAGCTGCACGGACTGCAAGGCGTGCACACGGGCCTGCCCGGTGGAGATCACGGTCCACAAGAAGAATTCCGTGTGGACACCCGAGTGCACCGGATGCATGTCGTGCGTCGCCGCATGCCCGGTGAAGGACTGCCTGACGGTCACGAAGAAAGGACGGTCCGCCTGGTCCCCATGGTACGTCCCGGCCGCGGGGTTGGGGACGATCTTCTTCCTGTGGGCGGTCGCCCGGGTCACCGGTCACTGGCACACAGACCTGCCGCTTCAGACGCTGGTCGACGCGTACCGGCAGGCCGGCACCCTGCTGCACCCTTGATCCGGCGGGCCCCGCCCGGCTTATACCCTAATACCCGTCGCGGTAGTCGTGCCCGCGCTTCTCCCCCCGGCCTCTTTCCTCGTCCTTGTGTTTTTTCCTGTCCTTGTACTTGAACCTGACCTCCTTCGGGTAGCGGTCCCTCGGCAGTTCCGCCCAGGGTCCGCTCCTGGATTTCGAGTAGTGCCACCGGTCGCTGTGGTAGTAATAATAATAGCCGTCGTGATGGTAGTACGGATCCTCCTCCAGCACCACGATCGTGGGAAGAGGCGGCACCACGACCACCTCATGTCCCCGGCGTCCGGACGCGACCAGGCACGAAGCGAGCAGGAAAGCCGCGACCAGCGCGGCGAGCATCGATTTTTTCATCCTCCCTCCAAGGGTTTTCCAGATGCCGGGATCGCTCCCCCTACTTGACGATGATGTTGTTCCTTACATCCGTCACGCCCTTGACCTTTCGCGCGATTTCGCTCGCCTTCTCCTTTTCGGCCGCGGTGCCTACGAACCCGCTCAGCTGGACGACCCCCTTGAAGGTTTCCACGCTGATCTCACGTGCCTTCGTAACCGGATCGGCTACCAGCGCCGCCTTGACCTTCGATGTGATGACCGAGTCGTCGACGTATTCCCCGGCGCTCTCCTTCGTGCGCGTGCCGGCGCAGGACGCCAGCGCCACGATCAGCGCGATGCAAACCATTAAACTCACGACGTGCCTGATATCCCGCATGACTTGACCTCCTTGCTTGTTTATCCGATACAGGTTGATTTCGCCATCCTCCATACATGAAG
>DATBLU010000299.1:0-12590 GCA_036555205.1 Candidatus Deferrimicrobiaceae bacterium | reverse complement strand
GGGATCTCGGAGGCGGTTCGAATTCCTTCAGATGGGGCGCGCCATCTTTTTATCATTGGGAAACAGTCCGCAGAAAGAAGGACGACCGTGAAGGAATTCCGCCGGTTTCCATCCTGGACCGATCTTGGGGAACAGGTTGATACCGGGAGACGAAAATTCATGAAGGAGAAACGAACACGAAGGGATACAGGACCTCGACGGTGAGCCCGCCGGTGGGTTCGAACGTCCAGTTTCGGACCCTTTCCAGTATCGCTGCCACGAAGACGCTGTCCCCCCCGGATCTCTCAGCCAGTTCGGCATGCCGCACTACGCCCGTAGGGTCGATGCGAAAACGCACGAGAAGGCGTCCCTTAAGGTTGCGGTTGCGGCGCATTGCGCTGGAATAGGTGGCCTCGAGTTCCGGGAGGTAACCGCGAACCTTCCTTTGGATCATCTCCCTGATCCAGGATGGCAGAGACGTTCCCTCCGAGGATCCCGTGCCGCCGAATATCGTTACCATTTCGGATTCCCCGCCTGCGCCTGCGCCGGGAAGACCGTGAAGGCGGACGCGGTGTTCCAACTCGCCCATATGGCGGCGATCGGAGGCGATCGTTTCCGTCGGCGCCCCCGGCGGGAAGTCCCCCGGCCGGGGATTCCTGTTGCTCTCCCAGCGCCGCGCTGCGAGGCTCGCCGTTCTATCTCTCCTGTCAGCGGGGCGGACATCCTGAATATTCGCGAGCCCCGCATCGAGCCTGTCGAGCCATCTCTCCGGCGCCGGGCCCGGACGGTTGCCGCCGCTCTGTGCGTGGTGCGGCAGGGAAGCGGGCGCGGAAGAAGCCGACCATCTAACCCGCGCTGGATTCGGCTCGGGCGGGAGAGGCATCGGGAGATCCGTCAACTCCACGAACATCGGCGGAGGCGCTTCGCGTCGGGGAAACCACGATGGAAGCACCTGGCCGATCAGGAGGGCGCAGCCGTGAAGAATGAGCGACAGCGCCATGGCCCGATGCATGGTTCCTCTTGCGTGTGTTTGTTCCGTCAAGGGTTTTCCCCTCCCCCGGAAAGTCCCCGTTGGGAACGGGATTCCGCGGCAACATCCGCCGGAAGAACCGGCCGGGCAAGCTCTTCCCGGATCAGGTCGAGCATGGGAGAAGAGAGGAAGAATATACCCTCGGGAACCGGCAGGTACAGGACAGGGGCCTTTTCCGCCTTCCCGTGAACTTCCAGTTCGTCCATTCTCAACTTCGGCACGTTCGCGCCGGTCTTCGGACGCTCTTCCCCCGCTGCCGTCCCCGCCGTAAGGAAGGCCGCTGCCAGCAGGACGACGAAGAACTTGCCACGGCGTATCACGGTGATCCCCCCTCTCCCGGAGCCGATACCGCGGATACGAGAGAAAGAACCTCGTCGCGCCGGTTCCGGATCGGAACGGCGAGTTCGGGAAGCCCTTTCTCGAGGTCGAGGCGCTCGCAGGCCGCCGCATAACGCGCAACGGCCTTTTCGAACAGGACGCGGGCGCGACGCTTCAGCGCCTCTTCATAATTCGCGCGGTCGACTGCTCTCATTCTCTTCGGGCGTTGCGAATCGAGGATGGACTTGCCGAACTCCACGAACAGGTCCGCCGCGAGGCGGGAGGCATGCACCGCCACCTCGAGCGGGGCATCGGCCTCGGCGAGCTCGAAGGCTGCGAGCGCCCGCAGTAACAGCTTCTCCTTTACCGCAAGGCTCTTTTCGAGAGGAGCGACGAGCCGCGCCGCCCGGAATTGTTTCGCCCAGTTCTCCCCGATCGCGATGCGGGCGTATCCCGCCCGCGCGAACAGCTCCTTCGGCGCATCCGGCTCCAAACCGGCGTCGACCTGCCGCAGTGCCGCCTCCATTTCCCGGATGGCGGACGGCGTTTTCCCGCCGTTCAGCTTGATCGCGCCTATCGCGAGCCCCGCGTATGCGGACATCCAGCGCCGATCGGTGTACCGGGACCGATAGGCCGAGAATTGCTTCATTGCAGCGTCCTGGTTCCCCATGAATTCGTAGATTCGCGCGGCGTGGAAGAGTAACCCGGGAGCCATGGGGTTCCGTGGGAACGCCTCGGCGACCCTTGCGCAGAGGTCCGCGGTCTTCGCGAACTCGTTCCGTGCCTGCAGGTACGGGCCGATCGCCCCGACGACCTCGACCGTCTCCTCTCGTCCGGGAAACTCGCGCAGGAAGAGCAGCCCGATCTCCAAGGCTTCATTCTCATGACCGCCGTGGCGATACGTACGCAGGGCGGAGAGATAATACCGGGGAGTTTCCGACCGGTCCACGAACCGGTTTCCGGCGAGTTCGAACAGTTCCCCGGCGCCCTTCCAATCCCGGCCGGCTTTTTTGACCTCGATCTCCCTGAGCGCGGCAAGCAGGCTGAGCTCATTCGCCCGTGCCAGAAGATCGCGAGAGGATGCATCGGCTCCCGGATCCTCCAGGACCAGCGCAGCCTTCCTCCGTGCCGCCGCCGTATCGTTCCTGAAAACGGCGACCTCGGCCTGGACGAGGCGCGCGCGGGCCTTGATGCTCTTCGTGGCCGCATGGCATTTCTCGATCTCTTCCGCAATCCGTGCCGCGCGTGCGTAGTCCTCCGCGCCCAGAAAACCCGATGCGGCGCGGAACGCGAGCCCCGCGGCCTTTTCCGATGGATAGTTCCGCAGAAGGAGAAGGGCAGCCTCATCCGCATCTTCTGCGGCATGTTCCCTCCTCTCGTACCCGGCGATCACCGTCTCCGCGTACAGCAGCGCCGCCCGCTCGCCGATCGGGCCATTCCGGTGTTCCCCCTGGATTTTCTTGAGGAGTCGGATGCCGGCATTGCGCTCCCCCGCCCCCAGCAAGGCGGTTGCCTGCTTCAGGCGCATATCCTCATCGGACCCGGACCGCTCCCTGCCGATCAAGGTGAAATACTTCTCGATGCCCTGTGCCGCAAGAGAGAAGTCAAATCGGTCACCCGATCTGACTCCCTCGGCGAACATCCGGTCTGACAATGTGTGCAGCAGCCGGGCCAGGTCCGTCGCGGATTTTCCATCCACCCTGTATTTCCCCTGCAATTCGAGTGCTCGCGACATTCCTTCACGATACCGTTCCGCGCGTACGAGCTCCCGGATCGCGTTGATCCGGTAGGATGGCGCGGCCTCGTCTTTCGCGAACCGCCGGGCGAGCTCATCGTACGCCGCGACCGCGCGGCTGCCGTCGCCTCGTCCGGACTCGGATTCGGCCAGCAGGACGAGAACGCTTCTTCCCCCGCAATCCCCCTGCGCTACGGGAGAAAACGAAGCGAGGTCCTCCAGGGGAGAGTTCCGCAGCGCCTCGACGGCCAGCGACAGGATGTCCCGTTCGAACGCGGTCGGCTCCGCGCACCGAAACGAAGGATCGGCAGCGACCGGCCCCAGTTCCCGCAGCGCCCCCGCGGCAGCGCCGCCGCGGTGCCGGATCCAGCCAAGCATGTATCGGGCAACGGCCTGTGCCGCGGAGTTTCGCGTGCCGGATGCCGTCCGATAGAAGGCTGTCGCGCGCGCCCGCTTTCCTGCCATCAACTCCTCGTGACCGAGGCGGACCGCGATGTCGCCTGAGAAGGGCGATCCCGTAAATTCTTCCAGGAACGACCGGCCGGCGGCGAGTCCTTTCTTATCCCGGGATTGGATCCCGAGGATCGCCATTAAAAAACGGGACTGCTCCCGTCGGGGATCCGTTTCAGAGGCGGATTCGATGATCGGGAGAACGAGCGAAATCAGGTTTTTTTCCCATTCCCCGGCGTGCCGGCCCGGGAACCGTTCCCATCGTTCCGTACCCCCAGCCAGGAGGAATCCGATATTGATCGCCGTGTCCAGCCGATCCGGACGGGCGAGATCCCCCTCCGCGAGCAGCCCGGCGGCCCTCGCGACGGCGGCCCGATACCGATGCTGTGCGTCCGCCCGTGGACTCCGACGCGAGGACCATGCCTCCGCGACGAGGGCATCCGCGAGGTGGCGCCGGACCAGGGGACGCATGGCGGATAGGTCCCGTTTTTCCCTTTCCTGCAGGACCATGCGGGCCTGGTCCTGGCGATGTCGAATGGAAGGAAGCAGCGACGCCGTCCACGAGTCGGAGAGGGCGAGCGTGTCCCGGACCACATCCGCCATCGGCGCCTGGGAGTATCCCGCAGGACCTTTACGGTGGCGCGTCTTCCAGATATTCATGCCGGCGAACGCCTGCGCTTCACTAATCGCAATGCGGACTCCATCCAGCTCATTCAGGTAGAGCCCGAACTCCCGGAGAAGGCGGGAAACGGAATTCTCGCCCGGGTCGATTCCTGCGAGCTCCGCTTCCCACAGATGCCTGATCCCTTTGTGAAACCTCCGGACTTCGGCCTGGCCCTTTTCCAGTCGATGAAGAAGGAGATCCCGCCGGGTCGCTCGTCCCGGTTCCCGTGTAGAGCCGGTCCTTTCCCGGAACTCATCCATGAACCGGTCGACATCCCGGAGCACGCTTGCCCATTTTGCGGCCGTTTTCGTGTGCTCGATCCCTTCCATGAAGAACCGCTCGATCCCGTTGAGCACGGGTTCGATCATTACGGTCGCTCCGGCGGACCGTTCTCCGGCCATGCTGGCCGATGACCCGTACGGCAAGGGCTGCCCCGCGTAACGGTCAAGGAGCAGGAGCGCCATCAACAGGTCGACGGCATGGTCCCGGACGGCGCTGCCGTTCTCTCCGGCCCGCCGGGATGCCAGCCGCTGCCTGGCGGTTGCCTGGGCCTGGAGGAAGGCCTCGACGGCACTCCCGGCTCCGCCCGATCGAGTCCGCGGCGGAAAAAGCGACGATTTCCCGGAAAGTGCATCCCGGATCTCATCATCTGCGCGGGTGAGATCGGCGACCGCCGACGCGAAGCGGCCTTGTTGGCGTGCGATTCCCGCTTTGATGATCAGGAACAGGACCTTCCCGCGGAGAGGTTCCGCCGCGATCAGATCCGCCGGTAGGTTTTCGAGCGCCGAATAGGGGTCCGCGGCGACCATTGCTATCCCGACGCTTTCGGCAAGACTCGATTCTCCCTGCGGTAGCCCCTCCAGGGTCCGGGCAGCCTCCGCGGTGCGTCCCATCAGAAGCAGGAGCTCGGCCTGTGCCCGCATCGCCCTGGAGAAAACCGGAGAATCGGGAACGGTTTTGGCCATTTCCGCGACTCGTTTGAAGGTATTGAGGCCTGCCTCGAAATCTCCTGTTTCCACGGAAATCTGGCCGAGTGCAAAGAGGGCATGAAGGTGGTATGCGCTTCCCGGCACGATTCGGGCGAAGATATGCGTTGCATCTTTCGTTCGCCCTGTCATGCGCATTGCGGTTCCGCATGAATACATCAATACGGGACTGGATACGCCGCTTCTTGCCGCAGCCTCGCACACGCCGGCGATCTGGGCGGGATTTTCCCATAGGATCCGGTCCCCGATGGCCTTCTCAAACAGGTGGACCGCGGCGTCCCGCGGCAAACTTCCCAGCCGGATCCTTCGCTCCAACAGGGAAGCCGCCTCCGTGCCGAGGCCGAGGGCAATATAACCGTGCAGAAGCGAAGAAGTGCCAGCGGGATCCGGATGGTCGTCCGCTTCAAGGCGGGCCATATCGGCAAGTGACAAACGCGTTTCCTGCGGGTATGCGAATCGCGGAGATGCGACTTCAAGGATCGCGATGGCAAGGAAAACGAAATGCCACGCCATCTTTACTTTGGAAATAATAAAGACCGGCTCTCGTTCGAATTGCGATTCCATCCGGGAACTCTATCCCTATCGGTATCGGTGTACCTGCTTCCTGCAAGCCGGGTGTTCACCCGAGTTCCTTAGATGCCGTCTTGCACCGATTGTTTTCCCGGTTGCTGCGGCGAAACCCTTTCGATTCAACAGGTGAATCGGGCCGGCTGCCCGGGAACCCCGGCGGCCACACATTCGCCGAGCGCGGAAGGGCCCTTGGCCGCCAATCCTTATTCCGAAAACATATTGCGATGAAACATTGCAGATGCCTGCGATCTTTCCGTTGACATGGGGGGACCAGGTTTATAGAATGTACATGTCACCGACAGGTGACATTAGGAGGGAGAGGATGGCGCGGGACCGTCAGGCAACCGAGAAGAAGATCCTCCGTGCGGTCGGGAGGATCCTCGCGGAGAAGGGATTCCAGAATTTCGGTATCAATGCCGTGGCCAGGCAGGCGAAAGTCGACAAGGTCCTGATCTACCGGTACTTCGGCGGCATGCCGGAGCTTCTCCGGGCATACGCGGAGGCCGGGTCGTACTGGCCCACGATCGAGGAGGTCGCCGGGAGCGATCCCGGAGCGCTTCAACGAGTCCCGCTGCAGAAAGCCGTGGCGGACCTGCTATGCAATTTCGCCCGCGCGATCCGGAAACGTCCGGTGACCTTGGAGATACTGGCATGGGAGGCGATAGAGCGAAACGAGCTGTCGAAGGTGCTGCACAAGGTCAGGAAGGATTTCACGAAGAAACTCTACGGGGTCATCGCCGGAAGCGCGGGGCACCCGACCGCCGACATGGCGGCGGTGGTCACGCTCGTGACGGCGGGGATCAATTACCTCGCGGTACGCTCGCGGAAAGTCGGCAGCTTCGGCGCGGTGAGAATCCGCTCGGAAGAGGGGTGGCAACAGCTGGAGTCCGCGATCAGGATGATCTGCGGACAATGCATCGCGGAACGGGAGGCGGCGTAGGATTTTTTTTCGCCGTAATGTCACCGAAAGGTGACAACTCCGGAAAGGAGGATTCATCATGTACTCCAAGATCCTGGTTCCCCTGGACGGGTCCCGGCTTGCGGAAGCGGCCATCGGACACGCGCTTGAGCTGGCGCATGGGAACGGCGCGGAGATAGTCCTCGTCAACGCCGCGCAGGATTCGCTGGCGGCGGTCCCGGAAGCCCGCATCAACGTATCTTCCCTCCAGGTGTACGCGGGCGCAATCCGCGGCATGATGTATCTCCAGGAGGTGGCAAACAGGATCCGCAGGTGCGGAACAAGGGTGCAGTGTGACGTTCTGGAAGGGGAGCCGGCCCCGGCGATCCTTTCCTGCGCCAGGAAGGAAGACGTTGACGTTATCGTGATGGGGACGCACAGGCGCACCGGGCTCTCGCGCATGTTCAAGGGGAGCGTGGCGGAAACGGTTGCTGCCGCGGCGAACCGCCCCGTCATATTGGTCAAGGAAGGGGTCGAAGCCAGCGAGGAACTGGCAAAGGCCGCCTGATCCGGTATACCATCAAGGGGCGATGGAGAAACGCCGGAGACTCCTGCGGCGCCCGGAAAGGAGGAGACGCTCGCCATGATCAAGGTGAAGACTTTTACCTCACAGCTCAAGATCTTCCATACGAAGAACGAACTTGAAGAACTGGACAGGGAGGTCGAGGGATTCATGGCCTCCCGCGGTATCAAGAGGGTGATCTCCTTGAGCGACGCCGCCACCACCGGGGAAAAGGGCGAAACGATCGGCCTCATCAGGGTGCTGGTGTACGAAGAGCCCTTTGCCGGGTCCAGGGAACAGTACCAAGAGAAGGTGGAAGCCACCCTCAAGGATTGGGGAGCGGAAATCGAAAAGCTCCGCGCCAAGGCGGACAAGCTGGGTGCGGACGCACGGGTCAAGTACAAGGACCAGATCGACGACCTGCACGCAAGGCAGGAAGCCGCCCGGAAGAAGCTCGAGGAGCTCAAGAAGACCGGCGGAGATGCGTGGGAGGATCTTCGAAGGGGTGCGGAAGCCGCGATGGATGAGTTGAAACGGGGAGTCGAAGGCGCCGTCGCCAAGCTGAAAAAGCGGTAACGCGTCAGATATCCGCGAACAGCCAGGGCGTCTTCTTCTTCCACTCGCGCTCGTAGCCGGAGATGTCCTCCTCGTGCTCGAGGATCATGGCGATCTCGTCCAATCCCTTGAGGAGGCACTCCTTGGGGAACGCTCCGATTTCGAACGCGTAGGAAGCGCCGTCAGGTCCGATCACCGTCTGTGTCCGGAGATCCACCGAGATCTCCCCGCCGGGAGATGCCAGCAGCAGGTCGATCAGCGAGCGCACATCGCCCGCCGCGAGACGAACGGGCAGGAGTCCGTTCTTCAGACCGTTCGCGTAGAAGATGTCGCTGAACGACGGAGCTATGACGACCCGGATCCCGTAATCCATCAGGGCCCAAACGGCGTGTTCCCGCGAAGAGCCGCAGCCGAAGTTTTCCCCCGTCACAAGTATCTTTCCTTTCCTGTATGCGGCCATGTTCAGCGGAAAGCCCGGCACTTCGCTTCCGCTCTCGTCGAATCTCCATGCGTTGAAAAGGTTGCCCCCTAGCCCGGTGCGCTTGATGGTCTTCAGGAACCGCGCGGGAAGTATGGCGTCGGTGTCGACGTTCATCCTGTCCAGCGGGATCGCAACGGCCTTTAAAGAGGAAAACTTCTCGATCATGCCGCCAGCACCTCCCTGACGTCGACGATCCTGCCGGTGACCGCCGCAGCGGCGGCCATCATGGGGCTCATGAGGTGGGTCCGCCCGCCCGGTCCCTGCCTGCCCTCGTAATTCCTGTTCGAGGTTGAGGCGCACCTCTCCCCCGGCTTGAGTTTGTCCGGGTTCATGCCGAGACACATGGAGCAGCCGGGAAGCCTCCACTGGAATCCGGCCTCGAGGAAAATCCGGTCGAGCCCTTCGTTCTCGGCCTGGCGCTTGACCAGCCCGGATCCGGGCACGACCATGGCGGTCACGCCGTCGGCCACCCTGCGGCCCTTCGCCACTTTCGCCGCAAGCCTCAAATCTTCTATGCGGGCGTTCGTGCACGAGCCGATGAAGACCTTGACTACCGGGATGTCCGTGAAACGGGTTCCGGGCGCCAGGTCCATGTATCGAAGCGACCGCTCCATACGGGCGCGGATCCCTGGATCAGGCTGGTCGGCCGGGTCCGGCACCGCACCGGTAACCGGAAGTGCATCCTCGGGGCTCGTCCCCCACGTAACCTGCGGGACGAGCCGCGATGCGTCGATAGACACTTCCCGGTCGAAGGATGCTTCGGCGTCCGTGGGCAATGTCTTCCAGTCGGCGACCGCGGACTCCCATTGCGCGGACCCGGGAGCCGCTGGCCGCCCATGCAGGTAGGCGAAAGTCGTCTCGTCGGGCGCCGTAATTCCGAAGCGGGATCCCGCTTCGATCGTCATGTTGCAGACCGTCATGCGCTCTTCCATCGACATCCGGCGGATACCGTCGCCCGCGTACTCGATGGCATATCCGGCCCCGCCGGCGGCGCCGATCTTCGCGATGATCGAAAGGATCACGTCTTTCGCCGAAACGCCGAACCCCGTAGCGCCCGTTATCGTGATTCTCATCTCCCGCGGCCTTTTCTGCCATAGCGTCTGGGTGGCGAGGACCTGCTCGACTTCGGATGTGCCGATCCCGAACGCGACCGTTCCGAATGCGCCGAGGGTGGAGGTGTGGGAATCGCCGCAGACCGCCGTTATCCCGGGCAGGACCAGGCCGGTCTCTGGGCCGGTGACGTGGACGATCCCCTGGCGGATGTCGTCGATGTCGAAGAGGGTGATTCCCGCCGCCTTGGCGTTCTCCCGAAGAGTCTGGATCTGGATCCTGCTGTCCGGGTCCTCGATGCGCTCCAGGCGGTCCGGCGATGTGGGCACGTTGTGGTCGGGCACCGCAAGCAGGGAAAGCGGGCGGCGAACTTTGCGGCCGGCGAGTCGAAGGGCTTCGAAGGCCTGCGGACTGGTCACCTCGTGGACAAGATGGCGGTCGATATAGAGAAGCGACGTCCCGTCGGACCGCTCCGCGACGACGTGGCGGTCCCAGATCTTCCTGAAAAGCGTAGCCATGGTTTTAAATTCCTCTTTATGAGTCGATGCAGGGCGCAAGCGATAGGTTTCTTTTAAAACAGGAATCCTAACCATTCGAAAAGGTTGGAAACTTTTCTCCGGCGTGGGCATCTACTCTCATGTCGGCCCTCCGGCTCGACCCTCCGGCCGCGTGCCGAATGGAACATCCCGGACTTGCAGACACCGCGGATCGGAGACTCCCATGGCGGATGGCACCAGGAAATTGAAACATCGCAGCGGACTTCTCACCGGGACTCCCGGCGGGGCGGATTGGGCCAAGCGTGCGGCCGCCCGCGCCATGCTCCGGGCCGTCGATTTCAAGGATGGGGACTTCTCCAAGCCGATCGTGACGGTGGCATGCCCCTTCACGAACGCGACCCCCTGCAACGACCATATCCGGAAGCTCGGCGACGTCATTTTCCGGGAGCTGGTGGCTGCCGGGGGAAAGCCGTTCCTGTTCGGCACGCCGGTCATCAGCGACGGGGAGACGATGGGCATGGAAGGGATGAAGTACTCCCTCATGTCGCGCGACCTCATCGCCGACTGCATCGAGACCATGCACGAAGGATACGCGGCGGACGGGATAATCACGCTTTCCGGCTGCGACAAGAGCATCCCGGGCGCCGTCATGCCTATCCTGCGGAACAACGCGATCGGGTTGACGCTTTACGGGGGCACGATACTGCCGGGACGGTACAAGGGGGAGGATCTGACGATCGTGAGCGCATTCGAGGCGGTCGGCGCGCACGCGGCGGGACGGATGACGGACGAGGGCCTGCGCCAGGTGGAATGCCACTCCTGCCCGGGGGCCGGTTCATGCGGGGGGATGTACACCGCCAACACGATGGCGTCGGTGATCGAGGCGATGGGCATAAGCATCCCGGGTTCCGCATCCCACGCCGCGGTCGACACGAAGAACAGGTTATCGGGAGCCAAGAGAAAGGACTGCATGGATTCCGTGCAGGCGCTGCTCCTGCTTCTGCGCCGGGGGATCCGCATCCGCGATATCGCGACCCGCGAGGCCTTCGAAAACGGCATCGCGGTCATGATGGCCCTGGGCGGCTCGACGAACGGAGTCCTGCATCTTCTCGCCCTGGCGAACGAGGCGCGGGTCCCGCTGGAGCTAGACGATTTCCACAGGATAGGGCAGCGGGTTCCGCTGCTGGGCAACTTCAAGCCCTTCGGGAAGTACGTGATGTCGGACCTCGACAGGATAGGCGGCATCCCGATGGCGATGAAGACGCTGTTAAACGCAGGGCTTCTCCACGGGGACTGCCTGACCGTCTCCGGTAAATCGGTGGCCAGGAACCTTGCGAAAGTCCGCCCAAGCCCCTTAGGACAGGACATCTTCTCTACGCCGGACCGTCCTTATGCCCCGCCCGGGCATCACATCTCTGTGCTTCGCGGAAATCTCGCCCCGGAAGGCGCGGTCCTGAAACTCAGCGGGAAATTCTTGGACCATCATACGGGGCCGGCACGGGTATTCGATCGCGAGGAGGACGCGCTGGAGGCGATACTCTCGGGAAAAATACGCAAGGGGGACGTGATCGTGATCCGGCACGAAGGCCCGATAGGCGGGCCGGGGATGCGGGAGATGCTTTCACCGTCTGCGGCGCTGATGGGAGCCGGACTTGGAAAGGACGTCGCGCTGGTCACCGACGGGCGTTTTTCAGGCGGCACTCACGGTATAATGGTCGGCCATGTCGCCCCCGAAGCGCAGGCAGGCGGGGCCATAGCCATAGTCCGTGAAGGGGACATGATAACCATAAACCCGGCAAAGAGATCGATTTCCCTGGAGGCGAGCGAGGCGGAAATTGCAAGCAGGCTTTCGATGTGGAAGGCCCCGGAGCCGAAATACCCGCGCGGGGTGCTGGGCAAATACGCCAGGCTGGTAGGCAGCGCGTCGAAGGGCGCCGTGACCAGCTAGGAACGGGGACCGGGGGGATTGCCGATGACGATCAAGAAGAAAACGATCACCGGAGCGGAGCTGATGTGCCGGTCCCTCGTGAAGGAAGGGGTGACGTACCTGTTCGGATATACGGGGGGCGCGATCATGCCGGTGTACGACGCGTTCCCGAAGTTCCCCCGGCTGAAGCACGTGATGGTCCGGCACGAGCAGGCGGCGGCGTTCGCCGCGCAGGGCATGGCGCGTGCCACGGGGAGAGCCGGCGTATGCATCGCAACCTCCGGGCCCGGGGCCACGAACCTGATGACCGGGATAGCGGATGCCCACATGGACTCGATCCCGATCGTCGCCATCACGGGGCAGGTCGCCACGGCGGTTATCGGAACCGACGCCTTCCAGGAAAGCGACATCATAGGCATGCTGGTGCCGGTCACGAAGCAGTCGTACATCCTGGACGATCCGTTCGAGATCCCGCGGATCGTGAGAGAAGCGTTCTATCTCGCCAACACGGGCCGCAAGGGACCGGTCAACATCGACTTGCCGAAGGACATATCGAACGCGGTCATCCCCGACGGCGACTTCGACACGACCATACGCTACCCCGTCCCGGCCCCGCCGGGAATCGGAAGAGACCAGCTGGCCCATGCAAAAAAACTCATGGCCGGCGCGAAACGGCCGATCGTCTTCGTGGGCCACGGAGTAATCCAGTCGGGCGCGCAGGCCGAGGTGCGCCGGTTCATCGAACGGTCGAGGATGCCTTTTTCCTTCACGCTGCACGGGATCAGCGCCCTCCCGGCCGACCACCCGCAATGCCTCGGAATGATGGGAATGCACGGGACCGTGGAGGCCAACCGGGCGATAGAGCACGCCGACCTGATCATAGCGCTG
>DATBLU010000271.1:0-2225 GCA_036555205.1 Candidatus Deferrimicrobiaceae bacterium | reverse complement strand
GGGGGAGCTGCGTCCCCAGCTGCTGGACCGGTTCGGCCTGTGCGTCGAGGTCAGCGGCGAGAAGGACCTCCCGCTGCGCCGGCAGATCGTGGAGCGGGTGCTCGCCTTCGAGCGGGACGACGACGAGTTCAGGGCGGCGTGGACCCGCGAAGACGAGGTTTTTCGCGGGAGGGTCGAGGACGCGCGGAGGCGGCTGGATGCGGTGGGGATTGAAGAGCGGATCGTGAAGACCGTAACGGAGGTGGTCGCCGAGCTGGGCGTTGCAGGGCATCGCGGGGACATCGCCATCCTGAAGACGGCGCGGGCGCTCGCCGCCTGGCGCGGGGGAGACACTCTTGCCGCGCAGGACCTCAAGGACGCGATCCGGCTCTCGCTGCCTCACCGGATTCCGCGCGCCGGGGTCAGCGGCCGGAAAGCCCGGCACGTCGAGCGCATCCTGTCCTGGGCGTTTCCCGGAGAGATGGAGACGGAGGAGCGCGGGGATGTCGTGCCGCTTCCGGACACGCCGCACGGCCTGAAGCGCGGCGGCGTGATCTTCCGGGCACCCTCGTTCTCGGACGAGGAACTGGAGTCGCAGGCGATCGCCCAGTCCATGGAGAGGAGGCGGCGCCGGGAGGCAGACGCCGCGCGTGAGGCCATGCGCACATGCGGGGACCCGGACTGCGACATCTGCCAGGGATTCGTCGAAGAGAACGTCAGCATGCCGTCGTCGCCCTACGAGGTGAGGAAGATCTCCGTCCCGAAGGGGCGCAAACCGTCGGATTCCGCGGGGAAACGCAGCCGCGCGAAGACGGCCTCTTCCCGCGGCAGGTACGTTCGAAGCGGCCCCTGGCGCAAAGGGCGGGACGTGGCCATCGACGCCACGCTGTTCGCCGCGGCCGCGAGCGGGCACGTCGACCGGGGGACGCACAGGGTCCACGTGGCCCTTTCGGACCTAAGGGGAAAGCGGCGGGAGCGGAAGGTGGGAAACCTGATTCTGGTGGTGCTGGACGCTTCCGCTTCCATGGAAACGCAGAGGCGCATGGTGGCCACGAAGGGGGCGGTGCTCTCGCTGCTGCGGGACGCCTACGTCAAGCGGGACCGGGTAGGGCTCATCTCCTTCCGCGATTCTGTCGCCGAGGTGGTGGTGCCTCCCACGGGCAGCGCCTCGCTCGCGGCGATGCAGCTCACCTGGCTTGCGTCCGGCGGGACGACCCCGTTGTCCATAGGCATGTTCGCCGCGGTGAAGACGCTGGAGACCGAGAAGGTCAGGGACCCGGGGCGCAAGCCCCTCCTGGTGCTGATCACCGACGGGCGCGCCAACGTGGCGTACTTCGGGGGGGAACCGCTAGACGAGGCCGTCCGCATCGGGAAGATGATACGCAAAACGGGCGCGACCTCGCTCGTCATAGACACCGACCGGATAATGATGGGCCCGGCCGCGTTGAGGCAGGCGATGGAGGCGACCGAGAAGCATTCACGCACCAGGGGGATATTTTCGGGGGGGCCGGCCAAGACGGTGGCCGACTCCATGGGGGCGAAGTACCTTTCACTGGCGGAGATGAGCCAGGCGTCCATCCTGGCTGCAATCCGCAACAGGACGATCGTATGAGGGGGGTTCGATGGAGCCGACGATGACCAGGGGGCGAAGGACGATCGAGGAGAGTTACGGCCCGATAGGGACCGGGGGCAAGGTCCTCTTCATGCAGGGGGTGCCGATGGGGCTCAAGAAGATCTCGCGGAAGCTGGCGCTGCTCTACGAGGACCTGATACCGATCGACGCGGGCACGCTTCCCGCAGGCAGGCACTGGATCCGGTTCTACGAGGGGGAGCAGCGGAAAGTGATCGCCCTCGAGTTCGACGACGAGTTCAACATCCTGGGCGAGAACGGAGCCGACATAATGGACTGGATCGGGGACGAGTACTTCAAGATCCACTGGCGGGTTTTTTGTCCTGCAGGCGGAGAGGAGTGGATGGGGGCCGACATGTCCAAGGCAAAGGGGGGCGGCCGATGAGGCTTTTCCCTTTCAGCGCGATCGTCGGGCAGGAGCTTTTGAAGAAGGGCCTTCTTGCGAACGCCGTGGACCCCTCGATCGGGGGCGTTCTGATCCGCGGGGAGAAGGGGACCGGGAAGACGACGGCCGTGCGTGCGTTCGCGGCGGTCCTTCCCCCGAAGCTGGTGGTTTCCGGCTGCCGGTTCGGGTGCCTTGCGGGTTCTTCTCCATGCGCCGAGTGCCTGTCCCGCG